>DASQTR010000310.1:0-2772 GCA_035641795.1 Ilumatobacter sp. | reverse complement strand
CGGTCGCCACCGGCGACCAGCAATGGGTCCAGCAGGACGCCGACGCCCAGGAAGCAGGCGCGCACAACTTCGAGGTGTGGGCCTCGATGGACACTGCCGATCAGTCGGTGATCGTGGGAAACGACACGGCGACGCTCACGGTCACGGCAGCCAACGATGGTTGGCGACCGATCGACGTCCAGCTCACCCTGCACGACTTCCGCGGCCAGCCGATGGCAGGTCGGGCGATCTTCGTGCAGTTCATGGGGCAGGACGGCGAGAACGCCGGTGGCGCCGAGACCGTGGAGGGCACCTCGACCAGCGGCGGCGTGTGGACCGGCGCCGACGTCTCGATCCCACCGCGGGGCACGATGCGGGTGATGGCGGTGTCGACGGGCGAGGCCGACGAGCTCATCGAGGGCTCCACCCGCTATCGGATCAGGGATGGCGAGAACGCCCTCGGTTTCACCGTGTCGCAGGCCCACGAGGACGCCACGATCACGGCGCGCAGCATGGCAGCGGTACGCGAGCAGCTGAGCACCGAGGTGAGCGCCGGCCTCGAGATCGAAGTGCTGAGCATCGGCGGCAGCGTCGCGACCGAGAGCGAGCAGACGCGCGAGTTCGAGACATCGGTCGAGTGGAAGGTGCGGTACGGCCGCAACACGTTCGAGTTCCAGGGCGACACCGAATAGCCGACACGGGGCAGTTGACACTGCCTGGTACGACGGCCACGAGGCTGAGTCCGGACGGTCGGTAGCCTCGACTCCCTCATGGAACGGTTCGGTCTCGTCGGGCTGCCCAACGCCGGCAAGTCCTCGCTCTACAACGCGCTCACCGGTGGCGGCGCGCTGGCCGCGCCGTATCCGTTCGCGACCAAGGACCCCAACATCGGCGTCGCCAAGGTGCCCGACTCGCGGCTCGACCGGTTGGCGGAGATGTCGCGATCGCGCAACGTCGTCCATGCCGCGATCCAGGTCGTCGACATCGGCGGGCTGGTCGAGGGCGCGTCGAAAGGTGAGGGTCTCGGCAACCGCTTCCTCGCCAACATCCGCGAGGTCGACGCAGTCGTGCTCGTGCTGCGGGCGTTCGAGGACGACGACGTCACCGGCCCGAGCGATCCGCTCGAACACCTTCGCGTCGTCGAGCTCGAGCTTGCGCTCGCCGACTTGGAGACGGTCGAGAAGCGGCTCGCCGATGTCGAGCGCCGCTCCAAGCTCGACAAGGGTCTCGGCGACCAGCTCGATGCGCTGCGCGCTGCCAACGCCGCCCTGTCCGAAGGCCGGCCGCTCTATCGAGCAGGGCTCAAGCCCGCGCATCGTGATGCGCTGGCCGAGTACTTCCTCCTGACCAACCGCCGTGTGCTCGCCGTCGTCAACGTCGGCGAAGAGGATCTCGAGCGGATCCCCGAGGTCGAGGCGAAGATCGCCGCCGAGTTCAACGACGCCGGCGACAACGTCGAGGTGATCGGCATGTGCGTGCAGCTCGAGGCCGAGGCGGCGTCGATCGTCGACCCCGACGAGCGGGCCGAGATGCTCGAGGGCTTCGGGCTCGGCGAGGGTGCGCTGTTCCGGATGGTGCGCTCGGCGTACCACCTCCTCGGGCTGCGAACATTCCTCACGACCGGCGACAAAGAGTCGCGCGCGTGGACGTTCTACGAGGGCTCGACGGCACCCGTCTGCGCGGGGCGCATCCATACCGACTTCCAGCGCGGCTTCATACGCGCCGAGGTGATCCAGTGGGATGAACTGCTCGAGCTCGGCGCGTGGACGAAGGCGAAAGAGGTGGGCAAGCTCCGCGTCGAGGGCAAGGACTACGTCGTCCAGGACGGCGATGTGATGGAGTTCCGCTTCAACGTCTGAGAACGCGGAAACGGCCGTACCGGAGGTACGGCCGTTTCGCTGGCACGGGACGGTCAGTTGACCACGAGGGTGTTGTGGAACGCGGTGGCCTTCCAGCTGCCCCCTTCCTCGACGAGCACGACGGTCATCTTCGAACTGTGGACGCCGGCCAGTGGACCGGACGGGGCGTCGAGCGTGGAGGTCGCGTTGGCCACGACCACGCCCGGCGCCACGAGTCGGGCGTCGTCGAGCTCGTACCGCACGGAGCTGCCGCGGTAAATGCTGTCGAAGATGCCCTGGTGGGCGGCGCCGATGTAGCTGCCGTCTCCGTGATGGTGCTCGCCGCGGATGTTCACGAAGTCCGTGACGTCGGCGAACTCGGCCCCGTAGCGCTCGCCGTCGGCGGCGTTCCAGGCGGACTCGATGGCGGCGAAGAACGCCTTCGCCGGCTGCTGCGGATCGTTGCTCATCGCTGCTCCCTCACGCTTCCGGGCTGCGCCGAGCCCGCCCAGCAGACCCGGACGGACGGTCGTGGCGCGTGCGGTGGTTTGCTCGGCTGCGACGGGGCGGTGAGTGTGTGGTTCATGGTGTTCTCTCCTTGAGGTTGGGTTCCTTGGGGTTGTGTTTTGCTCTGGGTGTGCTTTACTTGAATCAAATTCCAGTGACTTGAACGTTATACAAGTGAGTTGAACGATGGTCAAGCGAAATCTTGAAGAATCTGCGGCGCCCCCGGCCCCCACTCGACGCGCGATCCAGGCCGAGCAGACGCGTGTCGAGATCCTTGGCGCCGCACGCAGGCTGTTCGCGGCTCAGGGGTACGCCGCCACGGGCGTGAAGGAGATCGCCGGCGAGGCGGGCGTGTCGGTCCAGACCGTGTACGACAGCGTCGGCTCGAAGGCCGGCCTCGTTCGCCGGCTGAACGACCTGATCGACTCCGAGGCTCGCGTGTTCGAGA
>DASQTR010000309.1:0-5194 GCA_035641795.1 Ilumatobacter sp. | reverse complement strand
AACGCCTCCGAGATGTTTCCGGACGTCGGCCGCGCCTTCTGGACGATCGGTCCCGTGCGCGCCCACGAGATGCTGGCGGACCTCGTGCGCGACCGCATGGCGAAAGGCGAGCTCCGACAGGACGACCCCAGCGAGGCGGCGCACCTCTTCCTCGCCATGTGCTCCGGCCGGTACTGGTACCGCACGCTGGTCGACATCCGCCCGCGAGTCACGAAGGCGGAGGTCGACACGTATGCCCGCCGTGTTGTCGAGAGCTTCTTGAGGATCTACGCGACCACGCCTCTCAGAACGTGATCAGGCCTCGGGTAGGGCGACTGTAGGTTCGAAGGTCATGCAGTTCGGCCCGCCATGCGCACCGGCGTCGAATGCGTCGATTGACGGGACTTGATCGCGGCTGGATGATCTCTCGGTGCTCCGTATCAGCGAAGGTACGTAGCGAACGCGGGGCATGGAAGTTTCTTGTCCCCGGAAGACTGTCGCTGAAATTGTCCCTGCGAGCTGCTGAACCGCAGCCAACAGAAGCCAGCCGCTAGCCTAGATCGAGGAAGGGATTGAAACGGACGGATGTGCGAGCAACACGCCTGCTTCTCGATGTGAAGCCGTAAACGTCCTGTTTGTCAGTGATTCTGGGGCGACCTTACACAGTTTCTACACAGTTCTGATCCACTTCTTCGCGTGCTCCGTGATGCGTGTCGGTACCTGTCGAGGAGACGCCAATGATTGAAGCTGGCGGGAAGGTCATCTCATGCAGGTTATGACGTGCGCCCCCAGGCCTGCGCCTCAATCTTCCAAACGCCATCGCGTTTCCCGAATGTGTATGCAAGGGTACCGGTCCGTACGACCGCCTGGCCCTTGATCGTCACGGTGAGAGTCCCCGATATGACTGCGTATGCGAACGAGCCCTCGACATTCCAGAAGCCCATCTCGTAGGACAGATGCTCAGCGGACACACCAAGATCCTCGCGCCATTTCTCGACGTCAGCGAGCCAATTCGCTGGAGCATTGGGGTTCAACCAGCGATACGGCGCAATACCGTCGATGATGACCGCAGTGTCCCCGAACACGCTGCGGAACAGAGCGTTATCGTGGGTGTTGAACCCGTTGACGTGGGCCTCGATTACGTTCTGAATTTCAGCCGGTGGTGTATTGGTCATGGTCATCACACGTGTTGGATCACCTTGGCCGTAGCGAGATTCTTCCAGAACTGCTTGAGGCTGTCGTCGGCACCGAACAGCGTGCTGAACACCGTTGAATCCGTGAGCAGAATTTCGCCAGCGCGCGATCCTCTTGGCGGCATCCACACGAACGAATTGAACTCGCGATTGCCCGCTTCGGTGAATGGATGGGGTTTCGACATGTCAATCGGCTGCGTGGCCAGGACCTTCACCAGTGACGTGTCGTCGGTGGTCACGGCGTAGTGCGGGAGATGTTTGTGAAAACTGAAGTTCGAAACGCCGTTCAACCAGCCACGCGTATCCAGGTCACGATAGGCGGTCAACGGCGCAATCCGTGACGTACCTGCGACCACGCCAGGACGAAGTCCATACCGGTTGTCGACCGGCACCCCAAGTCCCGCCATGAGTGAGCGCGTGTATTTGCCGAACCGCTGTTGTCGCGGAACAAGGGCATCGCCGTGGTGCGCGTACTCCATCGCGCGAGCGTTGAGATCGGCGGAGATGCCGACGTCGTGGTGCGGCCCAAGCACGAGACACGTTCCTTCGCGAGTCAGCCATTCGCGAACGGCCTCGATTTCATCGGAGGAAGCTTCCTGTTCGGTGAGCAGGTGATCGAGCCCAAAGACGAACAGCGTATCCGTGTCGGCCAGCACGCGTTCATCGAGTGGCAGCCTGTAGCCGGCCTGGTCCACGCGCTGAAACACGGGTACGGTATGTCCCGTGACCTCGGCCACGAGCGCCTGGAACGGCATCCACGCCCGAAAGAATAATTCCAGCGCTCCGGCGATTCCCTGTTGAAACATCGTCGGATCGGACCATTCGGGGGTCTCCCAGAAGGGCCATTCGACGCGCCGCACTTCCGTCATCGTCGAGAATCGATTGTCGAGATCGCGAATGTCGCGGTTGGCCTCACCGGGAAAGCTCCAGCACACGTAGACGCTGACGCGCCGTCGTCCGTCGGCGAATTTGCGGGGCTGATGGATTTGGTTGTACGTGCGCGCCGGCGTTTTCGCGTCAGTGGTCGGGACGTAGATCTTGGCTTCTGTCATGACGGTCTCCGTGCGCCGCGGTTCACGCTAGAACGTAACCGCGCCGGCGATCTGCAGTGTGTAGCCCTCAAACGTCGATCGATTGGAGAACTCTTTGAAGTACTTCAACCCCAGGCTCACGCTTCGCGCCGGCAGCACCACGTTCGACGCGAAGCCCAGCGCGTTGACCTGGTAATGCGCGTTGCCTTCTGCGGTGGTGACCGTCGGCCCGGTCTTGTCCGTGGTCTGCCACTGGCCGTAGCCGATTACCCCCAACTGCAGCTGCGCCTCGTCGTTGATACGGACGGTTCGCGTGATGGAGTAGTCGATGTCGGCAGTCTGCCCGGGGTGAATACCGGTGCCCTCCTGCACCGTGTGGAACTCGTGCATGTAAAACGCGGAGAGCGTTGTCGTCTTGTCTTTGGTGAGAAACAGCGTGACGCCGATCGACGGTGCATGGGTCCAGTACCCGGAGCCGACGTTGTCGGACGCGTCGGCGTTGAACCGGCCCGTCGGCGCGAGCACGCCATACGCGGCTCGTATAGCGACTCGATCGGTGGTCCAGCCAAGGATCAACGGCTGAAAATAGAAATCCGCGAACCCTCCGCCGGCACTCAGCTGCCCTGCCGTATCAGAGGCGAGCGAGTTGTTCGACACCAGCAGCGTCGCCGCGGCCGAGAACCTCGCGCCGCGGAATAATGTGCCTCGACTGACCCATACGAACGTATTCAGGTCGATCATGACCGCATTAGTTCCCGTCGCCACCACCTCACCGTCCGGTCCCTTCGACTCATCGCGAGCGTTGAAGATGAACAGGTTCGAGTACGTGAGCCCCGCATCCGGCATGACGCCCGCGTTGGTCGCGCTCATGCCGGTCGGATACACGCCTCTGACCTGTGCTTCTGCGACGTGCGCCATCGACAGCACTCCGACGATCGCCATCACCGCCGGCCAGAAGTCACGCACACGGGAGCACCGCACCTGATCAGGGCTCATCGTCCGGTCGCCGTCGCACCGACATGGAGGTCGCCAGGTTGGTGTCGCCTGGCCAGCAGGCGAGCGAGCGGCATCAGCACGGCGAACGAGACAATCATGACGACGGTGATCATCACGACCACCTTGGCATCGCTGAAGTTTTGCCCCGCGACGACGAGCGCCGCAGCCGTATTCCGTTGGGCCGTGCCCAACGAGAGCACGCCTCGCGTGTCTGCGCCCGGACCGCCGAGCACCCAGCCGAGGCCAAAACAGACGGCGACAAAGATCACGGCGGCCACGATGCCAAATGAACCCAGAATGCTCACCATGCTGCCCAGGTGTCCCGCCGTGGTCAGCACCACGACAAAAATCATGTTGATGCTCGAGACGGGCGCGACGAAGGCCCTGACGCGACCGGCGGTCGGGGGATGCCACGCTCTCAGCGCGAGCCCAACGGCCAGGGGAATCAGCATCAGCAGAATGAGCGACCGAGCGATGGCGGCTGGATTCACGGATACGCCCTCGAGCGACAACGGGAGGACGATCGGCATGTAGCCCACCGTGACAACCATCAGCACGACCATCAGGCCGACCGCGAAGGGCATGTCGCCCTTCGCCAGATCGGCGAGCTTGAGGAGAAAGGGCGCACCGCCCGCGAGGCCAACCAGCAGCAGTCCGATCCCCAATGGTTCATCCAGCCCGAGCACTCTGGCCAGCCCGATTGCGACAATCGGCGCCAGGACGAAATTGGCGAGCAGGGACAGCACCACGAGCCGGACGTTTCGCAGCGGGGCAAGAATCTGCGCAACCGTCAGTGCCAGCCCGACGGAAAGAGTGCTCGACACGACGAACACCACGACCGACGCATTCGCCCCGCTGATCAGCAGCTCGGTCAATGGCATGGTGTCTCGCTACGCGCGCTCTGAAACATAGGCGGGTGACTCGCACGTCGCCTGAACGCCGTCGGCCAGAAAACGGAGCGCCCGAATCCCCGGCAGAAAGAAGTAGGCGCCGCCCTTCACGCTCGTGAATGCCGGCAGGCCCGTGATCTTTTTCCTGATCGGCCGTTTCGGGATGGTCATGTCGTACGAGCCGTCCTGCGTGCCGATGAAGGGATCCCGCTCGTTCCCCAGTTCGTGAAACCTCGGATCGTTGGCCCATACGTTTTGCGCGAACTCGAACTGTCGGATCAAGCTCGCGCAGCCGACAAAGGCGGCGATTCCTCGTTCGACCCCATCTTCGGGAGCGTCCTCCGGCAGTGGCGGCCCGTACGTCCCGCCCCGCCGAATGATGCGGCGGCGATTCATGTTCACCGCCGTATCGCGCGGGTTCATGCGCCGGATGTGGGCGCCGAGCGGGACCGCGTAGCCATGCGGGTCCATCTTGCCGTAATCGAAGTTGTTGTTTCGCTGCCGGTCGGCCCCGAGCTCTGGGTCGTCCTTCGTCGGCGCGAGCACGAGCGGTGCGCCGCTGCGCCAGCGCCCCATCAGCTTGGCGGCGATCAGTTCCTGCTCCTCCGGCGTTGCGCCGTTCGCTCGCAGGAAATCGCGGAATGCGCCGACGTGCTCTTCGAGCCGCCGATAGGCGAGAAAGCTGCCGTTCCGCGACAGGATCTCGGGTTGGGGCAACGGTCCTGTGTCCCCGTTCTCGTCCGGATACCCGAGGAAAAACTCGCCTGGCTTGAGCGGCGTACCCGAACCGGGGATCAGTTCGCCACCGAGGCCCTCGATCGCCGGTTCCGACATCCGATCGCGGTAGCCGAAGTGATCGTGCGCGTAGTCGAGCGGCGGGGTCGCCTCGAGATCGAGCGTCGACAGCGCTTCCACCCCGGGGAACTGTGCCGCGTACTGCTGGTGCTCGCGAACGCAGCGCTCCCGTTCGGCGACGTCGCGGGCAAACAGAATCACGATTGCGTGAAGGTCAGGGCTGGCCAGGCCGCCCACCCAGTGATCGGGATGATTGGCCCCCGTATCGCCGAGGATCGAGGCGCGTGCCGCCATCCCCTGACGAAACTCT
>DASQTR010000308.1:0-29817 GCA_035641795.1 Ilumatobacter sp. | reverse complement strand
GGCGTTGCCGGCGGCGCAGTCGGCTCACGCTCGACCGCCGATCGCATGGGTGCCGAGTCGGCAAGATCTACCGCGGCCGTCGCGGCGTCGGTGTCGTCGAGCGCGTCCGCGCCGTCGGTGTCGTCGAGCGCGTCCGCTTCGTCAGCGGACGCGGGCGTGTCGGGCGGGACGCCGAAAGCCTGGCGCAGCTCGTCGAGGGCGGCTTCGTCGTGTTGCCGTGCGCGCGCACGAGGATTCGCGGCCGGCTTCACCGTCTCGCCCTCATTCACCGTCCCCAAGCCTGTCATCGAACGACGTGGGATCGGCGTCGTCGAAACCCACGAGCCGGACCTCGGTGCGCAGCTGGTAGCCGGTTGCCTCGGCGACGCGCGTGCGCACCGCCTCCATCACGGCGCGCACATCGGCCGCGCTCCCGCCCTCCGACGTCTGGATGAAGTTGGCGTGCTTCTCCGACACCCATGCCGTGCCGATCCGGAACCCGCGCAGCCCCAGCGAATCGATCAGGCCGCCGGCGGACACCTCGTACGGCCTCGGGTTCACGAACACCGACCCGCAGTTCTGGCCGCCCGGCTGGTGCTCGCGCCGCCACCGCACGATCTCGGCGATCTCCCGTTCGGACGACTCTCGGTCGCCAAAACCGAGGCGCAGCCGGGCACTCACGACCACCGCTAGCGGAGCGAGGGCGGACGCGCGGAACCGCAAGCCGAGTTGGTCGGCGGCGATCGTGGTCAGGCCCGCGTGATCCGCGAGGTCGAACACGTCGACATCGCCGACGCACGCGGCCATGTCGGAGCCGTGTCCACCGGCGTTCATGCGCACCGCGCCGCCGATCGAACCCGGCACACCCACCGCCCACTCGAAGCCGGCGATGCCGGCCGCCGCCGTGCGCCGGGCGAGCACCGGCAACGACACGCCGCCCCCGGCGGTGACGCTGCAAGGCGTACCCTGAGGCCCGGACATGGCGGGGAGCTCGATGGCACCCGCGAAGGCAGCGATCGAGAGCGCCACGCCATCGAACCCGCCGTCGGCGACGAGCATGTTCGAGCCGCGGCCGACGACGAGTACGGGCACACCGGTCGCGCGGTGAACCTGCGCCACAGCGGCGAGATCGTCGAGTCCGCGGACGTCGACGAACAGGGACGCCGGCCCGCCCACGCGGTATGTCGTCATCGGTGCCAGCGCGACGTCGCGCCGCACGCCGTCGCCCAGTCGCTGCTGCAGCAGGTCGGCGGCGGTCGCGACGGTGTCGTCCACGATCCTCACGACGCCGCCCGATCGCCGGTGGCAGCGTTGCGACGCCGGGCCGCCAGCACGTGCTCGGGCAGCGAGGCGATGTCGCCGCAGCCCATCGAGATGCACACGTCGCCGTCGCCCGCCTCGCGGGCGAGGAAGGCGATCAAGTCGTCCCGGCGCGGCAGCCAGACCACGCGCGCCGTCGGATGGGCATCGAGCACGGCATTGACGACGAGCTTCCCGGTGACGCCGGGGATCGGCTGTGTGCCAGACGCATATATATCGGTGAGCACGACCACGTCGGCGGCGACGAAGGCGTCGGCGTAGTCGCGCCACATCTCCGACATCCGGTTGTAGCGGTTGGGCTGGAAGACGGCGATCACCCGTTGCCAGGCATCGCCGCTGCAGCGGGCGGCGCGCAGCACGGCGTCGATCTCCGACGGCAGGTGGGCGTAGTCGTCGACGAAGGTCGCGCCGCCGTCGTCGCCGCGGATGTCGAAGCGGCGTGCCACGCCACCGAACTTGGCGAGCGCGTCGGCTGCGTCCTGCGGCTCGATACCGAGCTCCAGCGCCATGGCAACTGCACCCGTGGCGTTGACGACGTTGTGAACACCGCGCAGCGGCAACCTGACCGACACCAGACGGCGCCCGCCGCGCTCGACGGCGAACCGGAACGAACCGCGCTCGGGTCGGACGTCGACCGCGCGAACGGCGACGCCTTCGCCGACTCCGTAGGTGACGCTGTCGTGGCGTGCCGCCAACCGAGCCGCGATCGGGTCGTCACCGCACACCACCTTCGGGCCCGGCACCTGTGCCAGATACTCATCGAAGGATTTTTCGATCGCGGCGAGCGATCCGAAGTGGTCGAGATGGTCGCTCTCGACGTTCGTGAGGATCGTGCCGTGCAACGGGAGCTCGAGGTGCGTGCCGTCGCTCTCGTCGGCCTCGACGACGAACCACTCGCTGCCGCTCCAGTGCGCCCCGGTGCCCATGTCCTGCACATCGCCCCCGATCACGAAGCTCGGGCGCCAGCCCGCCTCGGCGAGGATCAGCATCAGCATCGACGTCGTCGTCGTCTTGCCGTGCGTGCCGGCCACCGCCAGCGACCGCGCGCGGGCGCAGATCGACCCCAGCATTGCCGCCCGCGACAGTGTGGGGATGCCGAGCTTGCGCGCCTCGTCGAGCTCGTTGAGGTCGCTCGGGATCGCGCTCGAGGCCGTGACCGCGTCACAGCCGACGACGTGCCCTCGGTTGTGGCCGATGTGCACGTCGACACCGGCCGCACGCAGGCGATCGAGCACAGGACGGTCGCGAATGTCGACGCCCGAAACGGCGTGGCCCATCTCCGCCAGCGCCAGCGCGATCGCGCTCATGCCAGGTCCGCCGACGCCGATCACGTGCACACGCCGGGGGTGGGACAGGTCGAGCGGCGCGACCGGCACGCTCGCCGAGGAGCGCGCCGGAACAGCGAGGTCGGTGGTGGACGCAGCGATCACGACGCGCCCAGGTTACGGCCGGACCTACGCCGACCGAGGCGATGCTGCACCGTAACCGCGCCCCTCAGCCGGGCAGCGCGACCGACTCGACCAGGTCCGCCAACGCTCCGCGTCGGTGCACGTTGCCGAGCTCCGACGCGTGGGCGGCGAGCGCGGTGAGCTGGTCCGGGTGGCGCCGCAGGCCGCCGACGACGTCGCTCAGCGTGCCGATCTCGTGCTCGCGGACGAGCACGGCCCCGCCCCGGTCCGACAACCAGCGCACGTTCGCGGTCTGGTGGTCCTCGGCCGCGGCCGACCAGGGCACGAGGATCGCCGGCGTGCCGGTGACGGCGACTTCGTGGACGGTGCTGGCGCCACCGCGACCGATCAACAGGTCGGCGGCCGCATATACGCTCGCCATGCGGCCTTCGTAGCCCACGGGCTTGTAGTAGACGCCACGGGCACCGTCGATCGCGGGCGCGGCGTCGCCGATGAACCTGGTTCCGGCGAGGTGAAGGATGGTCAAGGCCCGGTCGGCGGCCCAGCGCGTGAGCAGCTCGCCGACCGCGCTGTTGAGCACCCCCGAACCCTGCGAGCCACCGATGACGACGATCGTGAAACGGTGGGCAGGCAACGCCAGCGCGGCGCGCGCTGGCTCCCTGTCGCGCTCGCGGTCGACATCGAGGATCGACTGTCGCACCGGTGCGCCGGTAACCGTCGCACGCGGCAGTGGCGAATCGGGAAACGCTACGGCACAAGCCGCGGCACGACGCGCAGCGAGCGCGCTGGCGCGCCCCGGGAAGCGGTCGTAGCTCACCACGACGAGCGGCACGTCGAGCTTCCACGCCGCGAACACGGCGGGCATGCTGGCGTATCCGCCGACACTGACGACGACGCGGGGTTGCAGCCGTCGGAACTCCGCAATCGCCGCCCGGCGTGCTCGCCACATCTTGGAGACGAAGCTCGCGTTCGCGCGGGTCAGCCTGCGCTGGAAGCCAACGACGTCGAAGAACCGGTGTGGGAACGGCGTCTCTGCCAGCAGCTGTGTCTCGATCCCCCGCTGGGCTCCCATGTAGTGCACGCTGGATGGTTCGTGGCCGCGTTGCACCAGCGCCTCCGCGACCGCGATCGCGGGAAGCACGTGCCCCGACGTGCCGCCGCCGGTGACGACCGCGAACGTCCTCACGCGTCGGGCCGGCACTCGTGCCGGCGAGCGCGCGCCGCCGAGCAAGTGGCCGGCACGCGCACACGCAGCCGGCAAACGCGACTCATCGCACGGGCCGGGCGACGAGCTGCTTCTTCTCCATTGCGATCGGCTTGCGCACCGACCGGCGCGGTGTGGTGACAGCTCGACGGGCGACGTTGAGCAGCAACCCCGCAGCGACCATCGAGACGAACAGCGACGTGCCGCCGGCCGAGAAGAAGGGCAGCGTCAGGCCGGTGACGGGGAGCAGCCCCGCGACGCCGCCGATGTGGACGATCGCCTGCACGCCGAACCACACCGAGATGCCCCCGGCGAGCACAAGCCCGAACTGGTCGGGCGCGGCGAGCGCGGTCTGGATCCCGAACCACACGAGCAGCGCGAACCCGCCGATCACCGCCACCGACCCGACGAGGCCCAACTCGTCGGCGACGACGGCAAAGATGAAGTCGCTGTGAGCGAGCGGGAGGTAGCCCATCTTCGAACGGCTGCCCCCGATGCCCGACCCCGTCATGCCGCCGTTGGCGATGCTGAGCAGACCTTGCCATGACTGCCAGGCGAGGTGTTCCTTGTTGCCCTCGATGTCGCGGAAGGCGGTCAGCCGGTTGAACCGGCGTGGATCGGACACGATCGCCAGGGCCGCGCCGACCGTTCCGACGAACGCCACGCCCGACACGTGGACGAGCGGGATGCCGGCGATGACCCCGACCGCGAGCACGACAGCGCCGAGCACGATCGCCGACCCGAGGTCGCCCTGCACGAAACTCACACCGGAACACGCCATCGCCACGAGCGTCAGCGGCACGATGCCGTAGCGAGGTTCGTGCAATCGGTCTCGATGGCGCGCGAAGAAGTCTGCGAGGAACGCCACCGCCGCCAGCTTGAGGATCTCCGACGGCTGGAAGCCGAACGACCCGAAGCGCACCCACGAGTTGGCATCGTTGATCGTCGCGCCCACACCGGGCACGAAGGGCAGCATCATCGCCCCCGCGGCCAGGATCGCTCCGATGATCACGAGCGAACGCCAGCGCTGATACGGGATCGACATCGCGATGCCCATGCCGACCAGCCCGAAACCGGCCCAGACGGCCTGCCGTGTGAACACCGCGTACGGATTGTCGGTTCCGCCCACGTCCTTGGCCGACGTCGCCGAGAGCACCATCACGAGCCCGAGCATCACGAAAGCAGCGATGATCACGACGATCGCGTAGTAGACGGCCGGTGCCGGGCCCAGTTGCTCGAGCGGCTTCGGCACGCGGCGTTGCACGGCGCGCCTGGAAGGCTTGGTGCGGGCCACGGAACCGCGAGCCCAGCCGCCGGCGCGGCCGGCGAGGCCCTGCTTCACCGGTCGCGGCTTGCCGCCGTTGAGACGCTCGAGGGCGGCGTCGCGCCGGGCGCGCACCAGTGTCTTGGCGGGGTCGGTGCGCGAATCTTTGCGATCGCTGTCGTTGCGATCGCTGTCGTTGCGATCGGTGTCGTTGCGATCGGTGTCGTTGCGGGTGATCGTGATCGTCATCAGCGGACCTCACTGGTCATGTCGGGTGACTGGTCATGTCGGGTGACTGGTCATGTCGGGTCGTCGTGTCGCAGCAGCGATGTGGGCTTCGACAAGGCTCCGGAAATGCTCCCCGCGTGCCGGGTATCCGGAGTACCAGTCGAAGCTGGCGCATCCGGGCGACAGCACGACGGCGTCGCCGGGTCGTGCCAGCGCGGCGGCGTGATGCACGGCCTCGGACATCGACCCGGCGTCTACGACCGTCGTCAGCCCGTCGAACACGGCGTGGATGTCGGGGGCGGATTCGCCGACGGCGACCACCGCGCGCAACCGACGCGGTTCGGCGCCCATGGGCGAGAGGTCGACACCTTTGCGGCTGCCACCGGCGATCAAGACGAGCGAGTCGAAGGCCCGGATCGCCGCAGACGCGGCGTGCGGCGTCGTCGCCTTCGAGTCGTTGAACCAGGCGACGCCCGCCGCCTCTCCGATCGGCTCCAACCGGTGAGGCGGCGCCTGGAACGCCGCTAACGCTTCGGCGATCGCATCAGCGGTCGCCAGCCCGCTCTCGAGCACGAGCGCCGACGCCGCCAGCGCGTTGGTGATGTCGTGAGGAAGGCGTCGCCGCATCGAGGCGACTTCGGCGATACGGCCGCCCGGGCCAACCAGCCAGCCGCTCGCCGTGCGGTAGTCGGCGCGGGCGCGGCCGAAGGTCACGTGGCGACCGGGCGCGACCGCGAGCCGCGCCATCACCGCCGGATCGTCGACGAACCCGATCGCCACGTCGCCAGGCCGCTGGCGTTCCCAGATGCGCGCCTTGGCGGCCTCGTACGTGGCCATCGAGGCGTGCCAGTTGAGATGGTCGGGCGCGAGATTCAGCCACGCTGCGGCGTCGGCACGGAACTGCTGCGTCCACGCGAGGCGGAAGCTCGTGCACTCGACGACGAAGGCGTCGAGCGCCTCGTCACCCGACGCGTCGACACCGTCCACGAGCGGGACGTCGGTGTTGCCCATCGCGGCCGTGCGCAGGCCGGCCGTGCGCAGGATCGCCACAGTCAGCTCGGTCGTGGTCGTCTTGCCGTCGGTACCGGTGATCGCCAGCATCGGGCGCGGTCCGCCCAGCGCGGCCGGGCGCTGCTGTTCCCACCGGTACGCGAGCTCGATCTCGCTCAACACCGCCAGGCCCATCCGGTGGGCGCTCGTGATCAGGGCGTGCGTCTCCGGGACACCAGGTGCGGGTGATACGAGGTCGACCGTTCGCAGCATCTCGCTCCAGTCAGCGGGCGGCGTGTGCAGCTCGACCGCGAGCGTGGCCGCCAGCTCGTGCTTGGCCTCGTCGATGTGATCGTCGGTGACGGTGACGTCGTAGCCGTGGCGGCGCAGCGCGCGCACGACCGACGCCCCCGTCACGGCCAGGCCGTGCACGAGCGCCGCCCGCTCAGCCACCGATGCCTCCGGTCACCCGCGTGAAGTCACCGATGAAGATCGCCAGCGCAGAGGCGACGCTGATCGCCGAGAGCAGCCAGAAGCGGATGATCACGGTCGTCTCGGGCCATCCAGCCAATTCGAAGTGATGGTGGATCGGCGACATGCGGAACAGCCGGCGCTTACGGCCGGACGCCTTGAACACACCCATCTGGATGGCCACCGAGCCGGCCTCCATGACGTTGATGCCGCAGATCAGGATCAGCAGCAGGTGCGTGTTGAGCGTGAGCGCGAGGAAGGCCAGCGCCGAGCCGATGCCGAGCGCGCCGACGTCGCCCATGAAGATCCGTGCCGGTGCCGCGTTCCACCACAGAAAGCCGAGGCAGGCGCCCGCGAAGCCGGCCGCGAGCACGCCCATGTCGAGCGGGTTGACCACGGCGCCGTACACGTCGGGGTTACGGAACGCCCAGTAGCCGATGATCATGAATGCCCCGAACCCCATCAACGCCGAGCCGCCGGCGAGCCCGTCGAGGCCGTCGGTGACGTTGACGGCGTTGGTCGTCGCCCAGATCACGAGCCCCGCCCAGATCACCCACACTGCGGTCGGAACCTCGAAGTTGAGATCACCGGCGCGCACGAACGAGATGGTCTCGGAGACGCCGGTCGTGGCCACCAGCCACCACGCGAACCCGAAGCTCATCAGCATCGTGATGTAGTTCTTCTGCTTCCAGAAGATGCCGCGGTTGTGCCCCTTGCGGACCTTGATCCAGTCGTCGAGGAAACCCATCAACGACATCGCCAGCACGCCGAGCCAGACGATCATGGCCTGGTCGGAGAAGGCGATATGGCGGATGTGGGCGGCGATCCAACCGACGAACGCGGCAACGACGATCGCCAACCCGCCCATCGTCGGCGTCCCCTGCTTGAGCATGTGGTGCTCTGGCCCGTGGTCTTCCTTGCCCAGGATTGGCTGGCCGCGCCCGCGGGTGCCGAAGAACACGATCAGGAATCGTGTCCCGAGCAGCGACACCAGGGTCGCCACCGCACCAGCGATCATGACCGCGATCACGCGTGCTCTCCTGTCGCAGCGAGCACTTCACGGGCGACCGATCGGTCGTCGAACGGCGTGGCGATGTCGCCGATCGTCTGTGTGGTCTCGTGACCCTTGCCGGCGATGACGATGATGTCGCCGGGCCCCGCGCCGCGGATCGCGAGCTCGATCGCGCGGCGGCGGTCGGGCTCGACCAGCACGGCGGACCGCTCCCCGGGGTCGATCCCGGAGAGGGCGGCCTCGATGATCGCCTGGGGATCCTCGTGACGCGGGTTGTCGGACGTGACGATCACGCGGTTCGCGTTAGCCGCCGCGGCGGCGCCCATCAAGGGGCGCTTGTCGGCGTCGCGGTCGCCGCCGCAACCGAAGACGACCACGACGTCGCCCGCGGGCGCGATCGCCCGCGC
This sequence comes from Ilumatobacter sp., assembly GCA_035641795.1. Taxonomy (GTDB): domain Bacteria; phylum Actinomycetota; class Acidimicrobiia; order Acidimicrobiales; family Ilumatobacteraceae; genus Ilumatobacter. The sequence goes on along the minus strand of DASQTR010000308.1, from coordinate 21,533 downwards.
CGTCGCCAGCACGGCGGCGAGGGCGTCGGGCGTGTGGGCGTAGTCGACGACGACGGAGAACGCGTGCACGCCGTGCTCGCTCACCACTTCGAAGCGGCCGGGAACGAATGTCGTCGTGGCGATGCCCGCGACGGCCACGTCGGGTTCGATGCCGAACACGTCGGCGACGGTAAGCGCGGCGAGCGCGTTCATCACGTTGAAATGGCCGCCGAGCGGCACCATCACCCGCCTTCCGCGCCATCCGAAGGCGACCCGATCGGCACCGACCTCTGGATCGCCGGCGTCGGCGAGTGAGTAGCCGGTGATGTCGATCTCGCCGGCGTCGAGCAGCAATCGTCCGTACGGATCGTCGAGGTTCGTCACGCCGCGCCTGCTCTGCGCGGGCGCGAACAGTGAGGCCTTTGCACGGAAGTAGGCCTCCATCGACTCGTGCAGGTCGAGGTGATCGCGGCCCAGGTTCGTGAACACCGCGATGTCGAACTCCATGCCGGCCACGCGGTGCAGCGCGAGCGCATGGGACGAGACCTCCATGACCACCGCGTCGACCCCGTCGGCGACGTACCCGGCGAGCAGCCGCTGCAGGTCGGTCGCCTCGGGCGTTGTGCGGACGCCGGACAACGTTCCCTGTACGCGGGTCTCGATGCCCGTCGATCGGAGGATCGCGGCGACGAGATGGCTCGTCGTGGTCTTGCCGTTGGTGCCGGTGATGCCGACCGTCCGCAGCTTTGTGGCGGGGTGATCGTGGACGCCGGCCGCGAACCACCCCATCGCCCGGCGCACGTTGCGGACCACCACCTGGGGGACGTCGTACGCGAGTGGCCGCTCGACGAGCAGCGCCGGCGCTCCGGCGTCCACTGCCGCGCCTGCGAAGTCGTGGCCGTCGAGGTTCTCGCCCGCCACGCATGCGAATGCCCATCCGGGACGCACCTGCCGTGAGTCGTGTGTCACGTCGACGATCGACGTCATGTCGGCCGCGACCGTGATCACATCGAGCAGCTGATCCGGAGGGAGTGAGCCGGCGATCGTCGCGATGTCGCGCGACGCGTCCACGATCATCAGCCTGCGCAGGAGGGATTCGAACCGGCGGGCGGCACCAGTCCCGTCTCGTGGGCGATCACGGGCACGAGGCCGGCGAACAACGGGGCGGCGGCGGTGCCGCCGAAGCGGTTGATGTCGCCGGCCGGCGGCTCGTCGATCGACACGAGAACCGTCACTTCCGGATCCTCGGCAGGGAAGAACCCCACGAAGCTGGCGTAGTACACCAGCTCGCCGGCGGCATTGAGGTAGCCGTGCTCCTGCGCCTTGAGGCCGGTTCCGGTCTTGCCGGCTACGGCGAAGGTCTCGACACCTTCCTGTGCGAGTTTGGCCGTACCGTCGCACACCACCTCGCGCATCATGCGCTGCATCTCCTGCGCCACATGGGGTGTGATGACCTCGCGGCTGTCGGACGGATCGGCGTCGACAACTTCGCCGTCGGCCCCGACGTAGCCCTGCACGAGCCGTGGCGCCACATACGTTCCGTCGTTGGCGAGCGCGTTGACCGCCGACACGAGTTGGATCGAGGTGCTGGCGACGCCTTGCCCGTACGCCACGGTGACGCGCTCGGATCCCCAGAGGTCGCTCCAGTGCTTCAGGATGCCGGTCGACTCGCCAGGAAAGTTGAGCGCCGTCCGCTCACCCAGACCGAATCGCCGCATGTACTCCCAGTGGGTCTGGCGGGCGAGGTCCCAATCGCCCTCGCCGAGCGACATCTGGACTGAGATCGTGCCGATGTTGGATGACTCGACGAGAATTTGTTCGACCGACATGAGCTCGTCGGGATGCTGATGGGAGTCGCTGATCATGTCGTCGGCGAACTTCTTACGCCATGGGACGACAAATGTGGATTCGGGCGTGACGGTTCCCTGGTTGAGGCCGGCGGCGACCGTGATGACCTTCGCCACCGAGCCTGGCTCGTAGGCGTTGACCGCTGCCAGGTTGCCCGACGTGACCTCGACCGCGCCATCGTCGTCGCGATCGACCGATGCCATCGCAAGCACGTCGCCGGTGTCGGTGTCCATGACGACCACCGTGCCGGACTTGGCGCCGAGCTCGCCGACACGGTCGAGCAATGCCTCCTCGACGGCGAACTGGATCGAGCGGTCGAGCGTCAGGATGATGTCTTCACCTGGAACCGGCTGCCGCGTGACCTGCTCGCTGCCGGGGATGGAGCGACCCTTCGGCGCGACCTCCTTGGTGAGTTCCCCAGGTGTGCCGTCGAGGATGTCGGTGTAGCCCAGGTCGGCCCCCCGCTCTCCGCCGCCGAACTGGAGCTCGAGTCCGGCGATGCCAGCGCCGTCGATGTCGGTGAGCCCGATCACGCTTCGACCGGTCTCGCCACCCGGCAGCACACGCAGGTCCTCGGCGTCGACGTTGACGCCAGTCAGCTGCAAGTCGGCAATCTGCTGTCCGATGGAGACGTCGATCTGACGCTTGACGTACACGAATCCCTTGTCCTTGGCGACCAGGGCGCCGAAGAGATCGGCTTGCTCCTGGTCGGTGAGGCCCAGAACGGTCGTCAGGGTGCGGACCGTACCCTCCGGATCGCTCACCAGCTTGGGGTTGACGCTGACCGACGCTGCCGGGATCGAGACCGCCAGTTCCTCGCCGTTGCGATCGAAGATCGTGCCGCGGTCCGCCTCGAGCTCCACCTGCCGGGTCCACTGGTCGGCCCCGGCCTCGCGCAACGGCTCGCCGCCGATGGTCTGTAGGCGTCCGACGCGGAACAGCACGTAGCCGAGCATCACCATCATCACCACGAGCAGGCCGATCAACCGCCGCCGCGGCTGGCCGAGCGCGAACCGGTGGATCCGCTCGCCCGGTGGGCGGGTAGCCACGACACGGCGCTGGATCCCTCGCCGCGGGCGCCCGCGGCGGTGCTTCCGCAGCGGGCTGGCCGGTGCCGCCCGGAACGAGACCTCGCGCCGCGCTCGGTTGGGCGCGCCCGACGGTTTCGCCCGTCGCCGCGGGGGTGCGCCCGGTCGCGTGCGCGCCTGCGGTGGGCGACCGGCGCGCGGCACTTGCGGGGTGCGCCGGGCGAGTGGCCGTGAGGGCGGCGTCCGACGACTCATGGCGCCTCCGCGCGCAACGACTTGACGACTCGGAACTGGTCGAGCGGGCGCAGCCGTGCGTCGGACGTGACGTCGTCGCGGCTGGCGGGCATCTCACCGGTGCGGGCGATCGTGACCGCCAACAGCATCGGGTCGACCGCGATGAACTGGCTCTCGAGTCCGGGAGACATGCCGAGTGCCCCGGCCGACACGGCCAGCCGCGTCGGCGAACGCAGCTCGGCCCGCTGTGCCCGGAGCACGTCGAACTGTTGCTGCTCCTCGCGCACCGAGCGCTCGAGCGCGTCGATCTCGAGCTGGCGCTCCGCCAGCCGTGTGTGGAGCAGCAACGCGCCGGTCAGGACGACACCGACCAGCATGGTGAGCCCCACCGCGAACCAGGCCATCCGACGGCGCCCGGGGACGACGGTCAGCGGTGTGGCGATCGCCCGGCGCGGCCCGAACGGCGCACCGCCGGCACGCAACGGTGACGCCATCAGCCGACCTCCAACTTCTCGGCGACGCGGAGGCGGGCGGAGCCGGCGCGCGGATTTCGCTCCTGCTCGGACTGCGTGGGCCGCTTGGGAACGCCACGGACGATCCGCACTGTCTTGACGGCACCGCAGACGCACGGCAGTTCAGGTGGGCATTCGCAACCGCCGGTCTCGGCCTGACGGATGCGGTCTTTGGTGATTCGGTCCTCACCGGAGTGGTACGACAGGACGGCGAGCCGGCCCCGGGGAACGAGCGCGCCGATTGCCTTGTCGAGCGCGATCGGCAGCACCTCCAGCTCGCCGTTGACCTCGATCCGTATCGCCTGGAACGTACGCTTGGCTGGATGTCCGCCGGTGCGTCGCGCCGGCGCCGGGATCGCCGACGTCACGATCGCCGCCAGCTGGGTCGTGCTCTCCACCGGTCGGGCGGCGACGATCGCGCGGGCGATGCGGTGCGAGAAGCGCTCGTCGCCGTGCTGGCGGATCACGCGTGCCAACTCCTCCTCGGAGTAGCCGTTGACGACGTCGTCCGCCGACCACTGCGCCTGGGAATCCATGCGCATGTCGAGCGGGCCCTCGTTGCGGTACGAGAACCCGCGCTCGGCACGGTCGAGCTGCGGCGAGGAAACGCCGAGGTCGAACAGGGCGCCGCTCAGGGCCGCAACGGAGTGCGCGGACATGGCGGCGTCGAGCTCGTCGAACCGGCAACGGTGGCTCATGAAGCGGTCACCGAAGCGGTCGAGGCGGGCGCTGGCGGCGTCGAGCGCATCGGCGTCTCGGTCGAGGCCGAGCAGCCGCAGGTCGGCCCGCGAGTCGAGGATCGCCTCGGCGTGGCCGCCGCCGCCCAGCGTGGCGTCGAGCACGACGCCCGACGGCACGGAGCGGAAGGTGTCGACGATCTCGTCTCGCATCACGGGCGCATGTTCGAAGGCGGCTTCACTCATCAGAGTTCCTCATCGATCCACACGCGGGCGGGCTGGGTGACGTCGTCCTCGACGCGGACTGTGCGGTAGCGCGACGGACGCCAGATCTCGAGGTTCTTGAGCGCGCCGGCGATCACGACCGGGCCGCCCGAGTTGAGTCCGGCATGGCGGCGGGACTCTTCGTCCAAGGTGATCCGGCCCTGCTTGTCGATCGAGAGCAACGATGAGTTCACGGCGAAGTCGCGCGCGGCCGACTCTGGTCGTTCGCCATTGCGGATCTGGTCGAGCACGAGCTGTGCGTCGAGTCCGAACTCGTCGACGGAGGTGACGGCGAGACACCCCTGCGGCGAGCGCGTGACGTAGCAGCGTTCCCCGAGCGCGTCGCGAAACGCCGACGGCAACGCCAGACGGCCGTTGCCGTCGACGCTGCGGTCGTACTCGCCGACGAACACGTTGGTGCCTCGATCCTTCCGCGCCCGCTCGCTGCCTGCCTGACCCGGAAGGCGAGAGGGCCCCCCTTCCGTGCGGGCCAGTATTGCCGCCGCCACTCACCGAAGTCAACCAATCTCCCCCATTTGCCCCCAGCCATCACCACAGCACCGTCTGGAGGGGTGCTTGCCATCAGGTCAGTGTGTCCGGCGCCGAGCCTCGCGGCAGCGCGCTGCCGCCTGATGTCAGACGGTGGCGGCCAGGCGCGCGACCAGCTCGGCGGGGTCGAGCGCCACGGTGGCAAACGGTGCCAAAGGCGTCGCCGGGCGTGGCGGACGGAGCAGGGAGGCGAGGTCGACGCCGGGTGTCGCCGTGTACACCGTGCCCTGGATCCTCACCCCCTGACGGGTGCGGCGCTGGCTCAAGCCGACCAGCTTGCGGCCGTCGAGCAACACTTCGCCGGGACCCAGCCCGGCGAAGCAGACGAGTTCGGACCACGGAGTGGTGACCATCGATCCGGTGTAGACGGTCAGCTCGCCGTTGTCGGCCACGAACGGCACGAGCGCTCGCTGCCACGTCTCCCCGGCCCAGATCATCGAACCGCGAACGTCGTCGGGCGCGCTGCCCGGCGTGGCGACGATGTCGATCCATACCAATTGATCGGGGACGACGAGCACCGCCCCGCCTCCCGACCTGCGCTTGACGACGCTCACGCCCAGCCGTGCACACTCTGCGGCGTCCACGATGTCGGGGCTCTGGCGGGACCCGAGCACGACGGCAATGTCGCGGGGCTGCAGCCACCAGATTTCGGCGCCGAGGCCCACTTCTGCAAGCGGATCGAGCGCGTGCAACTCCTGAACTGTGCCGCGGCGCGCGACGGCGATCAACTGGCGAAGGCCAAGTATGGCTGCCACGCCTCTGGCACGCCCAGCAACCCGAGCGTCACCCATGCCGTGCCTCGGGGCGCGCGGCAAGGGCGCAACAGCCGCATCCCTGCTTCGTCAGGTGTGCGGTCGCGCTTCTTCATGTTGCAGGGCCGGCACGCGGCCGCGAGGTTCTCCCAGACGTGGGAGCCTCCACGCGAGCGGGGCACCACGTGGTCGATCGAATCGGCGCGAGCGCCGCAGTACTGGCAGCGGTAGTCGTCACGCGCGAACACGGCTCGCCGTGAGACAGCCGCGACCGCCCGCCGCGGGACGCGCACCATGTAGCGCAGCCGCACCACCGTCGGCACCGGAATGCTCATGTTGGCGGAGCGCACGAGACCCTCGTCGCACTCGACCAGCTCGGCCTTGTCGGCGAGCAGCAAGCAGACGGCGCGCCGGGAGGACACGATGCTGAGTGGCTCGTAGCTCGCATTCAACACGAGGGACCGCGTCGGATGCGTCGCTCCGCTCCCTCTGCTTCCGCCCCGGTCACGCCCGTTCACGAATGGTCGGGCTTCGCCCTCCGGCGCGCGCGGCGGTCTCATCTGCGCAGCGTCGTGTCCCATTCCTGGCACCATGCGAGATAGTCCACCACATCCTCGGGACTCGGCGACCGACCGATTTCCCCGTACTGCGTGACGGTTCTGAAGGCGAGGTAACTCTTGGCCGGCACGGGGAGGAATGGCGGCCTGCGCCACCATCGGGCAGGGGCCAGTCGCCGCGCTTGGCGCAGCGCGGTGCGCCACAGGCCTGGCCGGCGCACGATCGCGCCTACCGTGCGCATGCCGCCCGGAACGATCACCTCGGTGCCGGCTCCTTCGGCAAACCCAGCACCATTTCACCGATGATGTTTCGCTGGACCTGAGACGAACCGGCGTAGATCGTGCCCGCCCGGGCGTTGAGGAACGTGTTGACCCACGAGTTGGTCGAGTTCGATGCGCCGGCGTCGTCGGTCTGGAACGCCGACGAAGGCCTGCGCCCGCTCGGCGTCATGGCCTCGGCGCCGAAGAGGGCGAGGGCGAGCTCGGTCACGACTTTGTGGTATTCGCTCCAGAACAGCTTGGAGATCGCCGCCTCGGGACCCGGGTGGTGACCGGCGATGAAGCGGGTGAGCACTCGCATCCCGCTGTACCGCATCACCTGGACCTGCGAGTAGCACCACGCGAGGCGTTGCCGGATCAGCGGATCGCCGGCGACGCCGCGCTCGCGGGCGAGGGTGAACAGGCGGTCGAGCTCGGCCTGGAACCGAATGGGCGCCGTCGCCGCCGCTTCCCCGCGTTCGAACCCCAGCAGCGTCATCGCCACCCGCCAGCCGTCGTTGACGCCGCCCACGACGGCATCGACGGGGCACACGGCATCGGTGTAGAAGATCTCGTTGAACTCGCTCTCTCCCGACAGCATCTTGATCGGCCGCACCTCGATGCCGGGCTGGCGCATGTCGACCAGCAGGAACGAGATGCCCTTGTGTTTCGGTGCGTCGGGGTCGGTGCGGGCGAGCGTGAAGATGTGGTCGGCGAGATGGCCGGCCGATGTCCAGATCTTCTGCCCGTTGAGCACCCACTGGTCGCCGTCGCGCTCGGCCCGCAGCGCCACGTTGGCGAGATCGGATCCGGCGTTCGGCTCGCTGTAGCCCTGGCACCAGCGGTCCTCGCCCGAAAGGATCCGTGGCAGGTAGTGCGACTTCTGTTCGTCGGTGCCGGACAACAGCAACGTGTTGCCGAGCATCTGGATGCCGAACGCGTCGTTGGGACCGCCGGTCGGCACGCCGGCGCGGGTGAACTCCTCGGCGAGGATCACCTGCTCGAGCGCCGACAGGCCCGCGCCGCCGTACTGGACGGGCCAGCCGGGCGCGAGGTAGCCCGCCTCGTAGAGCGTGTTGCGCCACTCACTCACGAAGTGTTTGAGCGGCTCGCCCTCGAGCTTCCCGAGGCCGCCCCAGTCGGCTGGCAGCTTCTCGGCAAGAAACGCCTGGACCTTCTGCCGGTACGCCTCTGCCTCTGCCGAGTACTGGGGATTCATGACGTCACATTAGTGGTGACGGCGCCGGCAGCCTGAGGCAGGACGGCTCAACCGGTGGTCAGCTTGTGGTGGCGCGCGACTGCTGCGGCGGCGACGAGCGGCCCGATCCGGCTCGACCCCACACCGCGGATGCGAAGCTGCTCGAGGTGGCGCAGACCGCTGCGCTGCTCGAACTCCTTTGCGACCGCCTCGAAGAACGGCTCGCCGAACGTCTGCGGGACGACCCCGCCGAGGACGATCTCGGACACGTCGAGCATCGCCGCGATCGAAGCACACGCGCGGGCGACCATGATCCCGGTGCGCTCGACGATCGCCGCCGGCGTGCGTCGCAGCTCGCGGTTGGTACTGGCGGAGATCCCGCGTGAGCCTGCGTACGTCGTCAGGCATCCGAGCGCGCCGCACGCGCACGGGGCGCCGTCGGGCTCGACGACGATGTGGCCGAACTGGCCGAGGTTGCCGGTCAGACCCTGGACGATCCCGCCGCCGGTGACGAACGCGCCGTCGACCTCGTCGCCGAGCACGATCGTGGCGAAGTGCTGCTCCGCCGGATCGAGGTCGGCGAGCTGGCCGCACCACAGCTCCGCCAGCGCAAGCGCCCGACCTGGCGTGTCGACCTCGACCGGCAGTCCCGTGACGCCGGCCAACTCGCGCCTGATCGGGAAGTCGTGCCAGATCGGCATGCCGACGGGCTTCATCGAGCCGATCCCCCGGTCGATCGGGCCGGGGCACGTGACCCCGCACGCCCCGGCGAGGATCTCGCCGGGATTGGCTGCCATCACCCGGCCGACCAGCTGCGTCAGCGCCGGCCACACCGACCGGGGCGGTGTGGACACGCGGTCGCGGACGATGACGTCGCCGTCGCCGTCGACGATCGCAGCGGCCAGCCGGCTAGCGCCGAGGTCGATCGCGAGGAATCCGGTCGCCGGCGCCGCCGGGACTTCGCGTGCCGCAGCCGCCTGCTCTGCCAGCTCTGCCGCGCGCCGGCTGGCGGCGTCGGCGTCCATCACGATGACGCGCTCGGTGGCGCGTTCCGGGGTCGGCCTTCGGCGCTCGGCTGCGCTCATCTCGCTCGATCGCCGACCAGTGCACCCACGCCTCAGCACCATAACGAACGGCTTCGTGCCGTGCCGCGGCCAACCGACAGCCTCGACCGACAAGGACCAGCGCGGGACGCGGAGCAGCCGAAACGGTTACCCTTCGCTACCGTGACCGACACTGCAGCATCGGCGACGAGCTTCGCCACGCTCTTCGACAGCGTCGTGGGGAACATCGCCATGGTCGTCCGCGGCAAGCGCGAGTCGATCGAGTTCGCGGTGATGGCATTGCTCGCCGAGGGCCACCTCCTGATCGAGGACGTTCCTGGTGTCGGCAAGACGAGCTTGGCGAAGGCGCTCGCCGGGTCGATCGACTGCACCTGGAAGCGCGTCCAGTTCACGCCCGACCTGCTCCCGACGGACCTCGTGGGGGTCAGCGTCTACGAGCGTTCCACCGAGCGCTTCCGATTCCAGCCGGGGCCGCTGTTCGCCAACATCGTGCTCGCCGACGAGATCAATCGCGCGTCGCCCAAGACGCAGTCCGCCCTGCTGGAGGCGATGGAAGAGCGACAGATCACCGCCGACGGCGTGACTCACATGCTGCCTCCGCCATTCATGGTCATCGCCACGCAGAACCCGGTGGAGCAGGAGGGCACGTACCGGTTGCCAGAAAGCCAGCTCGACCGCTTCCTGCTTCGCATCTCGTTGGGGTACCCGGGGCGCACGGCGGAGATGGAGATCCTCGACGGCCAGGGCGCAGCGGAAGTGCTGCGCGAGCTGCAGCCGGTGGTCTCCTCGGAGGAGGTCCTGTCGTTGGTGCGCAGCGTGCGCGAGGTGTATCTCGCCAGTGCGCTCAAGTCGTACATGATCGACATCGCCGAGGCCAGCCGACGCCACACCTCGATCGAGCTCGGCTTGTCACCCCGCGCGACGTTGCAGCTGTCGGCCGCGGTGCGCGCCCATGCCGCCGCGCGTGGACGCGACTACGGCACGCCCGACGACGTCAAGGCGGTCGCGGTGTCGGTGCTCTCCCATCGCCTCTTGCTGCGTGCCGGCAGCAACGCCCGTACCTCCGCGGACGACCTCGTCCGCGAGCTGCTCGCCGACGTGCCTGTCCCCGTCGCCCGTTAGCGGAGCACGGAGTGCCGACTCGCCAAGGATGGACCGTCGCCGCGGGAGCGCTGGCGGCACTCGTCATCGGGCGCGTGTTCGGGATCGTCGAGTTGTTCGTCGTCGGCGCCGCGCTCGGCCTCGCAGTGGGCATCGGCGTGCTCACCGTGCGCTTCCGCCGGCCGCAGTTGGTGATCTCGCGCTGGATCCACCCGACCGTGCTCACCGTCGGCGATACCGGCCGGGTCGATCTGCTGATCGAGAACCGTGGCAAGCGCCGCTCGCCGCCGGCCGACCTGACCGAGCCGGTGGGACCGAACAGCACGGCTCAGATGGCGGTCGCGTCACTGCCGTCGGGCGCGCGGGTCACCGCGGGGTACCGCGTGCCGGCCGTGCGCCGTGGCGTGCTGGTAGTCGGCCCGACGATGCTCCGCCGGCGCGATCTGCTCGGGCTGGCCGCGGAGAGCCGGCTCGCCGCCGGCGCGACCGAGATCACCGTCGCGCCGCAGACGTTCGAGCTGCCGATGCCCTCGCTCGGCAGCGGCGTGCTGGGTCGTCACCTGCTGGCTCTCTCGCAACGCATCGGCCCGGGTGAGTTCCACAGCCTGCGGGACTACGTGACGGGCGACGAGCTGCGCTCGATCCACTGGCGCGCGTCCGCCCGCTCGGAGGGGCTCAAGGTCAGGCAGCACGAGGCGCAGGGAGTGCGCCGCTGCATCATCGTGCTCGACCGCGACGGCGACGCCTATCCCGCCCCTGTCTCGCTCGTTGAGGCCGACGTCTTCGAGCGGGCGATCGTGGCGGCCGCCAGCCTCGTGCTGAGCGCCGACCGCGTCGGCCTCACCACCCGGTTCGTCACGGGCGGCATCGACCTTCGCGGCCCTGACGTCGGCGTCCATGCGCTGCAGGTGCTCTCGCCGATCCAGCTCGGACCGTCGCTCGCCGAGCTCGAGCGCGACCCCGGCGAAGGCCTCGGCCTGGTCGTCGTCGTCACCAGCTCCCCCGCCGCCGACGCCTGGCGGCGCACCGAGCGGATCTCCGATCCGACGCTCACGCGCGTCGGCGTGTTCACCGCGCCAGGGGCGGCACGCGGCCGCTTGGCCGTCGATGCGTCGACACTCTCCGGCTTCCGCGCGGGCTGGACCGAGATCGCGGTCGGCCGCAGCCGGGCCCGCAACGCCGATCCGGTGGAGGCATGAGCGCCTCCCCTGTTCTCGACGAGGCGCACTCGTGACGGGCGACCGCCGGTCCACGACGCCGCTGGCGCCGCTCGAACGCGACCTCGCCGCGACTGCCGCGTTGGGGCTCTACTCGCTCGCCGTGGGCGTCGGCTTCGCCCGCGTGTTCGGCGGCTGGGCGTTCCTCCCCCACTTCATGCTGCTGGTCCTCATCGGCCACGGCAGCTCGTTCGCGATGCGGCGGGCGCGGGTCAGTGGATGGATCTCGGTCCCGGCCATGACCCTGCTCATGCTGTGGACGGTCTCGGTGTACCAGTACCACTCGACACTGAGCTGGATCGTGCCCGGACGTGCCACGTGGGATCAGCTGCAACTCGACATCGGCGTCGTGCGCGACCAGTTCCAGACCGCGGTTGCTCCGGTGATCTACGAGGTCGGGTGGGCAACCCTGGCGGGGTTGGCGATGGTGATCGTGATCGTGATGGCGGATGCCTTCGCCTTCAAGGCCGAGGCCCGCGGCGAGGCGCTCGTGCCGGGCGGCGTGCTGTTCATCTTCATCGCCGCGCTCAGCCGCGACCGGATGCGGCTCGGCTCGGCGATGCTGCTCGTCGCCACCGGCATCCTCGCCGTGATCGCCCTCCGCAGCCTCCACGACCGCAACCGCCAGGTCGAGCTGACGGCAGGACGTGGCCGGCGGTCGCTGACGTGGCCGGCGGCGGTCGGCGCGGCAGTGGCGATCGCGCTCCTCGCCGGCGTCGTCGGACCGCAGATCCCGGGAGCCGAGGCCGATCCGCTGTACCAGACCCGCGGCCGCGGTGGTGGCATCACGTCGGTCGGCAACCCACTCGTCAGCATCCGCTCGCGGCTCGTCAACCACGGCGACTTCGAGCTGTTCCGAATGAACTCCGACACCGAGCGCTATTGGCGTCTGACGACGCTGCCTGAGTTCGACGGGAGCGCATTCAGACTGCCCAGCCGAAGCCTCGAGCGGGTGGAAGACACCGACGGCGACGACGTGGAGGGCCGCACCATCAAGCAGGTGATCCAGATCTTGGCCTTGGAGGACAAGATGGTGCCGGCGGCGGCCGACGTCGCCCAGGTGAGGCCGAACGCCGAGATGCGCGTCAACCACGACACGGGCACGCTCCTGAAGCTGACCGACGTGGTCTCCGGCGAGCAGTTCACGATCGTCTCAATGGAACCCGATCTCACACCCGCGGAGCTGAGCGCGGCGACGACCGATAATCCACCGGACGAGATCTTCCTCGGAGTGCCAGACAACGTCCCCGACGACGTGCACGACATCGCGGCTGAGGTGACCGCCGGCGCGACCACCGACTACGACCGGTTGATCGCTCTCCAGAACTGGTTCCGAAACACGTTCGAGTACACCACCGAGGTGCAGGCCGGCCACGGGAACAACGCGATCGACAACTTCCTGCAGATCCGCAAGGGCTACTGCGAGCAGTTCGCGGCCACGTTCGCGGTGATGGCGCGCACGCTCGGCATCCCGTCCCGCGTCGCTGTCGGCTACACCCCCGGCCGCCTTCGGTCGGACGGGTGGTACAGCGTGCTCGGCCGCAACTCGCACGCGTGGCCGGAGATCTGGTTCGACGGCATCGGCTGGGTCGATTTCGAGCCGACGCCGCAGCGCGGCATCCCGGGCGCCGAGGACTACACCGGCGTCGCGCCCGCGCAGGACGAATCGGTGCCCGACGCCCGAACGCCCGAGGCCGGCGCGGTGACGCTGCCGCCGACGCCGACGACGGTCTTCTCGCCGCCGACGACGATTCGTGAGCGCACCCCAGGGCCCGGCGACCCCGATGCCCGCACGCCCGCGCTGCCGTCGGGTAGCGCCACCCCGACCACGCCAGAGGACGAGGGATCCTCGCTCCCGTGGGTGCTGCTGGTCGCGCCGGTGATCGTGCTGCTGGCGGCGGCTTTTCCGGCGGCGGCGCGGCGGTGGAATCGTCGCGCCGCACGGCAGCAGGGCACGCCACAGCGCGTCAACCTCGCGTGGCAGCACGCGTGCCGGGCCGCCTCACGCGCCGGCGTCGACGGCACGGCGGCGATGACATCACGCGAATGGGCCACAGCCACAGCGCACAAGCTCCCCGTGGCGGCGCGGCCGATGGCGTCACTCGCGGCAGTGGTCGACCGAGTCGGCTACTCGCGACCGGAGTCGATCGAGCCCCGAGCGAACACGTTTGGTCGCGACTGCGAACTGTGGTCCGACCAGGTCACCCGCATCGCCACCGACACGCTCACCACCAGCGAGCGAATGCGGCAGTACTTCCGCGACCTCAACTGACACCGGCCGTTCGAGCGCTCGCTGTCAGACACCCTGGCGGGTGTCAGACACCGACGAGTTCCGAAGCTCTACTCGGAGGTGTTGCGACGGCGGCGGCCGCCGCCCGTGAGCCAGGCGTTGATCGAAAGGCTGCCGAGCTTGTCGCGGCTGACGAGCCGCAGTTCCTGCTCGAGCATGCCGCCGACGATCAGCACACCCACGAAGGCCCCAAACGCCAGCCAATAACTGACGGCCAGTCCGGCGATGGTGAGCGCCAGTCCCGCCACCAATCCGAGCGACAGCCACATGAGCCTCCGACGTGGGATTCGCCGTGCGCGTTCGGCGAACGTCGGATCGGATGCGAGCTCCTGCTCGATCTGACGGAGGATCCGTTGTTCGTGCTCTGACAGCGGCATGCCGACAGATCATCGCACGTTCAGAGGCAATCCTCAACGCGTGGGCGGGTTCTGATCATCGGAGGGCAGGTCAGGGCCCCATTGACGGGCCCCTTTGCGGACCACATCGACCCCGCGGGGACCCACCGCGCTCGCCGGCCCGATCGCCGCCGGACCGAATCGCTCGCGGATCTCATCGATGGCGCCGGCTGCACGCAACGGCGCCTCGGCGTCCGCCAGCAGGTTGAGCTGCTGCGCGGGGGCGACGAAGTTGCTGCCGGAGACACCCAGCAGGCGAACACCCTCCGACACGTCGATCGCCTGCAGTATCGGCCGCAGCGCGTCCACGAGCGCCGGCCCGGTCTCGACCGATTGCTGCAGCGTGATCGCTCGCGTGATCGTCCTGAAGCCGGCGAAGCGCACCTTCAAGCTCGCCGTCCGTGCCGCGACTCCCCGGCGCCGTAGACGCGCGGCTACTGCGTCCGCCAGCCGCACGAGCTCACGGTCCACCTCGGCCCGCTCGACCAGGTCTCGCGGATAGGTCTCCTCGTGGCCGATCGACTTGGCCTCGCGCTCGGTCTCGACCGGCCGCTCGTCGCGGCCCCAGGCGAGGGCGTGGAGGTGGGCGGCCTGGCCGGTTCCGAGCACGCCGCTCAGCGTGCGCTCGTCGAGCGCGGCGAGATCGCCGACCGTCCTGATCGACAGCCGCTCGAGGCGAGCGAACGTAACCGGCCCCACGCCCCACAGCCGGGTCAGCGGGAGCGGATGAAGGAAGTCGAGCTCGCGACCGGGAAAGACCTCCACGACACCGCGTCCGGGGATCACCCGCTCCGGAGTCGCTCGCGGCTTGGCTGCGACCGAAGCCAGCTTTGCCAAGAACTTGTTCGGCGCCACGCCGACCGAGCAGCAGAGGTCGAGCTCATCGCTGACGTCGGCGCGGATCCGGCCCGCGATCAATGCGCCTTCGCCGAACAGGCGCGTCGCGCCTGACACGTCGAGGAACGCCTCGTCGAGGGCGAGCGGCTCGACGCGCGGCGTGTAGCGCTCGAAGATCTCGTGCACCTGCTCACTGACCTCGCCGTAGAGCGTGTGGTCGCCGGGCAGGAAGACGGCGTGCGGGCAACGCCGGCGAGCCACGGCCGAGGGCAGCGCAGAGTGCACGCCGAACTGCCGGGCCTCGTACGACGCCGCCGCCACGACACCGCGCCGCCCCGTTCCGCCCACGACGACCGGCTTGCCTAGGAGCTCCGGCCGCCGGCGCAGTTCGACCGATACGAAGAAGGCGTCCATGTCGACGTGGAGGATGACCCGGGGGCGCGCCGCCGCGCCCGGGGGGTGGAGGCGAGCAGCTGTGCTGTGATCCCGAACCCTCATGTTGATCAACCGCTACGCCGCCGGCGTTCCCGGCGACCGCGCATGTCCTGCAGCCAGAGCCGCAGAACGAGTAGGAACGCCTCGTTGACGATGCCGTTCGACAGCTTGGATTCGCCGACGGCGCGCTCACGGAAGGCGATGGGAAACTCGACGATCTTGCCCTCGGCGCGCACCAGGCGGTGCGTCATCTCCACCTGGAAGCCGTAGCCGTCGGTGGTGACGGTGGTGTAGTCCATTCGTCGGAGGGCGTCGACCGAGTAGGCGCGGAGTCCGGCGGTGGCGTCGTTGACCGCCAACCCGAGCACACCCGCGGCGTAACGGTTGCCCCAGCGCGACAGCGCCCGCCGTCGCCAAGGCCAGTTCTCCGTGACCCCGCCGGGCACGTAGCGGCTTCCGATCGCGAGGTCAGCCCCGTGTTCGACGTTGCTGACGAGCGCAGGCAACACCGCCGGATCGTGGGACAGATCGGCGTCGAGCTGCACGCACACGTCGGCGCCGCGCTCGATGGCGAGCGCGAACCCGGCGCGGTACGCGGAACCGAGGCCGTCCTTCACGCTCCGCTCGAGCACCACGATTCCCCCCAACCGGTCGCCCGCCGCGCGGGCGAGGTCGGCGGTGCCGTCCGGGCTGGAATCGTCGACGACCACGATCTCGGCCTCCGGCAGCGCGGTGCGGATTCGCTCGCACACCTCGGTGATCGTCCCCGCCTCGTTGTACGTGGGAACGACCACAGCGACGCGCACCGCGAGGACTCTAGAGAGTCGGGATGCGCAGGGCGCCGCCAGTAGCTTGGCGGCGTGCCCGAGCAGTCGTTGTCGGCCATTCCGCCTGTCGGCGCGAGGGTGCTCGCGTTCGTGGCGATCCTGCTCGGTGGGCTCGCCGGCGCCGTGATCGGATTCACGCTCGTCGACCTCCAGTGCGATGGTGACTGCTCGCTGCCGAAGGGACTCGGCCTGCTCACCGGCGCCGTGCTGTGTGCGACCGGCATGGCGATCGTCGCCGTGCTGGCGCTGCGGGCGATGGGTGAATGGCGTGAGATCGCCGACCGCGAGCGGGCCGGACATGCACCCCGCTGACTCGTCGGCGGGCGACGATCCGATCTCGCTGCGGGATTTCGCAGGATCGTTGGCGCGTGACGCCGGGCGGCTGGCGTACGCGGGTCGGCGCGCCGCGCGCGACGACGCCGCCGCGCTCGGAGAGACGACCAAGTCGACCGGAACCGACATCGTCACGACGTTCGACCGTGCCGCCGAGGCCGAGATCGTCGCTCGCCTGCGCGGCGCACGACCCGCCGACGCGATCGTCGGCGAGGAAGGCACCGCAGACAGCGGTACGAGCGGCTACGCCTGGTTCATCGACCCGATCGACGGCACGACCAGTTTCGTCTACGACCTGCCGACGTGGTCGTGCTCGGTCGCCGTCGCCCACCAGGGCACGATGCTCGCCGGCGCCGTGTACGTGCCGCCACTCGACGAGCTGTTCGACGCCGCGCGCGGTCACGGCGCACGGCTCAACGGAGACCCGATCGCGGTCAGCACCGAGACCGACCTCGCACTGGCGCTGGTCGCGACCGGCTTCAGCTACAACGCCGAGACGCGCCGCGCCCAGGCTGCACGGCTGGCGCAGATGATCGGCAACGTCCGCGACATACGCCGCATGGGCTCGGCCGCGATCGATTTGTGCTTCGTCGCCGCCGGCCGCGTCGACGTGTACTTCGAGCAGAACCTGAACAGCTGGGACTCGGCCGCGGGCGAGCTGATCGCGCGTGAGGCTGGCGCCACCACGAGCAACTTCTCCGGCGGGCCCGCCCGCCCGAGCGAGATGCTGGCGTCCGCACCAGGCCTTCACAGCGCGTTCGTCGACTTGCTCACTACCACCGCGACCGCGGCCACGCCGTTGTGAGCGCGTTGCGGGTCTGATTTCGGGCATCATTGTCACGTGGGCACACGAATCCTTGCCGTCGAGGACGACGAACGCATCCGCTCCGCCGTCAAGCTCGCGCTGGAGGACGAGGGATGGACCGTCGACGAGGCGGAGAGCGGCGAGCAGGCGATCGACTTGTTCTCGCGCACACAGCCCGACGTCGTGCTCATCGACATCATGCTGCCTGGCATCGACGGGTTCGAGCTGTGCCGCACGATTCGCCGCACGAGCGACGTCCCGGTCGTCATGGTGACCGCCCGCAACGACACGCATGACATCGTCGCCGGCCTCGAGGCAGGTGCCGACGACTACCTCACCAAGCCGTTCGCGGCGAAGGAGCTCTCGGCCCGCATCCGAGCCCTGTTGCGTCGTGTGCGGCCGTCCTCCCCCGGCCACGCAAGGCTCGTCTTCGGTGATCTCGAGCTCATCCCGGAGGAAGGCAAGGTGCTGCGCAACGGGCGCGAAGTGCACCTCACCAAGACCGAGTTCCGGCTGCTGTGCGAGCTGGCGGAGAATCCGGGCAAGGTGTTCAGCCGCGAAGCGCTGCTCGACAAGGTGTGGGGTTACGACTACTTCGGCGACGGTCGCTTGGTCGACGTGCACGTGCGACGCCTGCGCACCAAGGTCGAGGTCGACGCCGCCAACCCGCGCCACGTCGTCACCGTGCGCGGTCTCGGGTACCGCCTCCAGACCTGAACGGGCGGGTCGGTGGCACATGACTGTTAGCTCTGCCGGCCTGACCGTTGCCGAACCCGTGGCCGAGGCGCGCCGCGAGCCGCGCCTGCGCTGGGGCCTGCGCCGCCGCATCATGCTCACCTTCACGGTGGGGGCGCTGATGCTCTCGCTGTTCCTGGCCTTCGTCACGTACGGTTTCGCCCGCTCGAGCGTCGTGCAGCAGCGTGAGAACGCGGCGTTCGACGACGCGCGCAACAACGCCCAGATCGTCTTCTCGGCGCTGGGCGGCAACGCCACCAGCGCCCAGGCGGCGATGCAGCGGCTCGAGGACATCGGAGTCGAGCGTCCGCTGATCTGGTACAACGACCAGTGGACGGCGAGCAATCCTCTGTACTCCGAGTCGGAGTTGCCGCAGACGCTCACCGACCGCGTGATCAGCGACGGCAGCGCCGCATGGATGCGTGTCGAAGTCGACAACGAGCTCAACATCGTCGTTGGCCACCCGCTACCGAACAACGCTGCGTACTTCGAGTTCTTCAGCCTCGACGAGGTCAGCGACACGCTGCGCTCCGTTCGCCTGTCGTTGGTGCTCGGCGCCGTGATCACCACCGCGCTCGGCGTGCTCGCCGGTCAGTTCGCGGCTCGTCGCGCGGTACGCCCCGTCGGTGTCGCCGCCCAGGCCGCCAAGGCGATCGCGGGCGGCCGGCTCGACACGCGCCTCGAACCCACAGAGGATCCCGACCTCAGCGTGCTCGCCAATTCGTTCAACGACATGGCATCGGCGCTGCAGACGCGCATCGAGCGCGACGCCCGCTTCGCCTCGGATGTGAGCCACGAGCTGCGTTCGCCGCTGATGACGCTCTCGGCATCGGTCGAGGTGATGGATGCCCGCCGTGACGAGTTGCCCGAGCGCGCCCAGTCAGCGCTCGATCTGTTGAAGAGCGACGTGATCCGCTTCCAGGGTCTGGTCGAGGACCTGCTCGAGATCAGCCGCTTCGACGCCGGTGCCGTGCGCCTCCACCTCGAGGAGTTGCTCGCCGCCGAGTTCGTGCGCAACGCCGTTGCGGTCAGCAGCCTCGCCGACACTCCGGTGGCGGTAGCGCCGCGTTGCGAGCGAGTGCTGATCCAGGGTGACCGTCGACGCCTTGCGCGTGTGATCGCCAACCTGATCGACAACGCCCGCCTGCACGGCGGCGGTGAACCGGAAGTCTCGATCACCGAGGTCGACGCGCCCGATCAACCGGTCACCGCCATCCGAATCGCCGTCGAGGACCATGGCCCTGGCGTACCCGAGAACGAGCGGACGCTGATCTTCGAGCGCTTCTCCCGGGGCGGCATGTCGGGTAGGCGGGCGGGCAGCGACGGCGCCGGCCTCGGCCTGGCGCTCGTCGACGAGCATCTGCGCATGCACGGCGGGCGGGTATGGGTCGAGGACCGCATGGACGGCGAGCCGGGCGCGCGCTTCGTGATCGAGCTGCCGGCGGAGGAGATCGAACTGTGAGTCGTGTCGCGCGGCGCCGGTGGCTCGCCGCGGTTGGCGCGGCATCGCTGTTGCTCGTCGCCGCGTGCGGCGTCCGACCGGACTCCGAGCCGCACGACGTTCCCGAGGACGAGCACGTGGATCTCTCCGGGCCATCGGTCGGCTCCGACGCGTCAGGGGCGGAACGGATCTACCTCGTCGAGCCCGGCGAGGATCAACTCCTGCGTTCCGTTCAACGTCAGGCCTCGTCACCGTCCGAGCTGATGGAGGCGTTGCTGCGCGGGCCGAGCTCCAGCGAGCTCGACGAGGAGTTCTCGTCGGCGATCCCCTCGACGTTGCAGTTGCTCGGGACGCGTGAGCAGGCGCCGTTCCTGTACGTCGACGTCAGCGACGAGCTCACCGATCTGAGCGGTCAGGGGCTGCTCCAGGCGCTGGCCCAGATCGTCTACACCGGCAGCGAGCTCGACGGGGTGGAGCTCGTGCAGATCACCGTCAACGGTGATGTGATCGCGTGGCCGAAGGCGAACCTCGAATCCAGCACCGAGCCGTTGAGCATCTACGACTACCCCAGCTCGGTTCGTAGCGCGCAGCCTGCGTACCCGTCACTGCCGGGTGCCTGAACGGCGTCGGACGCCCGCGCGCACGACCGTCGAACCTCCGGGTCGTGGCGTGTAGCACTACGGTCTGCGCCCGTGGAGAGCACCGAATCGTGCGTGATCGCGATCGACGCCGGCACCACCGGCGTGCGTAGCCGGGCGGTGTTCGGCGACCACCGCCCGGCAGTGGCGTCATACCACGAGTTCACACAGCACTTTCCGAAGCCGGGCTGGGTCGAGCACGACGCCAGCGAGATCTGGCGGGCGGTATCAGCGACCCTCTCCGATGTGGTCGCGCGTGTCGGTCGCGACAACGTGGCTGCGATCGGGATCACGAACCAGCGCGAGACTGTCGTTGCGTGGGATCGCGTGAGCGGCGAGCCGTACGGCACCGCGATCGTCTGGCAGGACCGCCGCACGGCGGCGCGCTGCGAAGAGCTCGCCGCCGCCGGACACCTGCCGACGGTGCGCGACCGCACGGGTCTCGTCCTCGATCCGTACTTCTCGGGGACCAAGTTCGAGTGGGTGCTGCGGGAGCGGCAGCTTCCGGTCGGTCCGCAGCTGGCGCTCGGCACGATCGACGCATGGTTGATCTGGAAATTGACCGGCGGCGCGGTGCACGCGACCGACGTGACCAACGCCAGCCGGACGATGCTGCTCGACATCCGCGACCGCGCGTGGAGCGACGAGTTGTGCGGGCTGCTTCACGTGCCGATCGACGCCCTGCCAGAAGTGCGACCGTCGAGCGGTCGATTCGGCACCACAGCGGAGTCGCACGGTGTGCCAGGCGGCATTCCGATCTCCGGCGTTGCCGGAGATCAGCAGGCGGCACTGTTCGGGCAGGCGTGCTTCGACCCCGGCATGGCGAAGAACACATACGGCACGGGCAGCTTCGTGCTGATGAACGTCGGGCCCGACTGCCCCCCGCCGGCGGAAGGCATGCTCACCACGATCGCATGGGAGCTTGCGGACGGGACGGTCGCGTACGCGCTCGAGGGCGCGATCTTCGTGACGGGTGCCGCCATCCAATGGCTGCGCGACGGCATCCATGTCATCGACACCGCAGGCGAGGCGGGCGCGATGGCCGAGAGCGTCAGCGACTCGGGCGGCGTCTACGTCGTGCCCGCCTTCACGGGTCTGGGGTCTCCGTGGTGGGATCCGTATGCACGCGGGACGATTCTCGGCATCACGCGTGGGAGCACGAAGGCGCACGTCACGCGCGCCGTCGTGGAGTCGATCGCGTACCAGACACGTGACGCGATCGACGCCATGGTGAAGGCCAGCGGCACGCCGATCACCGACCTACGCGTCGACGGCGGCGCGTCGGTGATGGACTTCTTGTTGCAGATGCAAGCAGACCAGCTCGGTGTGCCGGTGCGGCGTCCGAAGGACCAAGAGACGACCGCGCTGGGCGCGGCCTATCTGGCCGGCCTCGCCGAGGGCGTCTGGGATCTCGACGCGATTCGCGAGGCATGGCAACTCGACGCCACGTTCCATCCGGCCGAGGACCGCACGTTCCCGGATCTCTTCCACGCCCAGTGGCTGCGAGCGGTCGAACGCAGCCGGGGTTGGGCAAGCCGCGATTCGGCCAGCAAGGAGTC
>DASQTR010000307.1:0-8130 GCA_035641795.1 Ilumatobacter sp. | reverse complement strand
GGCGGAGCACCCGGACGTGCTGCTCCACACGATCGTCGGCGACGACGCCGCCGCAGGCATCCACACCTGGGAGCGCGTCGACGAGGTGCTGTCGCTGTCACGCATGGTCGTCGTGGACCGTCCGGGTGACAAAGTCGTGCTGGACGAGTCGGTCGACTGGATTCGCGTCGAAGTACCCAGACTCGACGTGTCCAGCACCGACCTGCGGGCGCGGTGTCGGGACGGCCGGCCGCTCGATTATCTCGTGACCGACGCCGTGCTCGACGTGATCCGCGAGCGCGGGCTGTACGGGATCGGCGTCACCGCGTGAGTGCCATCCGGTCGCGGCGCAAGCGCGGCACCTGGATGGCTCTCGGAGCCACGGCGCTGGCATGGATCGCAGCCGCCGCGTTGAGCCTCGTGGGCATCGCCACGCTCGCCGACTCGCGGGCCGGTCGGCTGGCGGGTGGCGGCGGCGACCTGCCGGTGCAGCGCCTGCCCTACACGCCGACTGCACTGGTCGGGACGATCGACGACGAGGGGCGACTCACGACAGTGGCCGTGCTCACGATCGAACCCGACGGCACGGGAGGCAGCATCGTCGAGGTCGCCGCGTCGGCGGACGCCAACGCCGGTAACGCCGGGGTACTCGAGCCGCTGAACGCGGCGCTCGCCGTCCGCGGCAACGAGCGCCTGGCGCTCGACGTCGAGGCGCTGACCGGCGTGTCGTTCGACGTCGCCGAGCTGGTGGACGAGGCCGGTTTCGCCCAGATCGTGGCGCCGCTCGGCGACCTGACGGTCAACATGCCGATCGACCTCTACGACCGCTCCTCCGGAGAGCAGTGGCCCTCCGGCGAGGTGGTGATGCCCGGTTCGGTCGCGGCGCGGGCCGTGACGGCGGTCGACCCGATGATCGAGGACTGGTTGTTCGAGCCGGGACGGGCGGCGATCTGGCAGGCCGTCGCGAGGCGAGTGGGTGCCGGCATCGGCTCCGCGGCGCCGGTGGCATCCGACTCCGACTTGCCACGCCCTGTCGACCTCGACTCGTTCCTCGACCGGCTGTTCGCCGGACCCGTCCAGTACCGGGCGCTGTCTGTCCGGCCGCTGACAGACGAACGCATCGTTGATGAACTCCCGATCGAGCTGGCGGCGGCCTTCGGCGCCGGAGCGAAGGACGCCGTGGTCGTCCACGACCGCGCCGAGACGTTGATGGTGATGGGTGCCGTCGCGCCGTCCCGTGTGGGCGCCCCCCTGGAGGCCCCCAGCTTCCGGGTCGTGATGGGCTTCACCGATGGCGAGCTCGAGGCCGCGGGGGTGACGAGCTCCGACGTCTTGCAGCAGGCAGTCAACAGGCTGCTGTTCTCCAGGGTCAACGTCGTCTCGGTGGCCGACGTCCCGGGTTCGACGGTGCCCGACCATTCGACGTTCTCGGTTGTCGACGCCTCCACGGTCGACGGCGTACGCGAGGAGTACGAGAAGGGCTTCGGTGACGACATCGTGGTGCTGCCGGCACAGACGCGCATCGACGGGATCGACATCGAGTTGACGCTCGGGCGAGATTTCTTACGCGAGGTGAGTGCGAGCATGACCGCCGACGTGACAGGCTTTGGGGAGGATGACAGCACGGAACCGACGACACCGACCACCTCAGCGAGTGATGCCGATGGCTGACGGTCGATGAGCGGCTCCGAGCGGGGCAGGACCGAGCGGGGTGGCACCGAATCGACCGCTGACGCCTCGTCGCTCGATCTGGCCCGCGTGATCGCCGGCATCGCCGATGCGGAGCACGGCTCCGACGTGCTCGTGCTCGAGGTGGGCGACGTGCTCGGCGTCACCGAATACTTCGTGATCGTCAGCGCGTCGAACCGCCGGCTCGTGCGGACGTTGGTCGACGAGATCGAGGTCCAGACCAGGCAGCAGACCGGGCGCTCGCCGCTCCGAAGCGAGGGCGTCCGCGAGAACCAGTGGGTGCTGGTCGACTACGGCGACGTCGTCGTGCACGTGTTCCTCGCAGAGGTCCGGGAGTTCTACGAGATCGAGCGCCTGTACACCGACGTGCCAAAGGTCGATTGGTCCGACGCCGCGACCGCCTGAACGCGGAACCTGTTGTGATGGTCGCGGCCGCCTCGGTATCGTGGCCAATCTCTCGGGGCTATAGCTCAGTTGGCAGAGCGCTTCCATGGCATGGAAGAGGTCAAGGGTTCAATTCCCTTTAGCTCCACCCCGACCATCCGGTTCCCTGATCGGCCTGCGTTGCTCGCTTCGATGTCTGAGACGGTCCGCGAGCGGGAAAGGGCTGACGTGAGTCTCGTTTCCGCCGAGGCTTCGCACCCGACGTCATGAACCGGTTTTTCGCCGTGGTACTGGCCACCAGCACGCTGCCGTTGGCAGCAGGCCACTCCGAGGTCGCGCACGCGGCACGGGTGTTCGTCGTCAACTCCACTGCAGATCGCGGCGACGCCCAATTGGACGGCGTGTGCCAGACGTCTACCGGCGGTGAATGCACCTTGCGGGCGGCGTTGACCGAGGCCACTGCGGTTACGTCCGAGCACGTGGCGATCCACTTCAACATCCCGGGTAGCGGTGTGCGTCGGATACGGGTGTTCAGCCGGCTGCCGTTGATCGACAACGGGTCGGCCGGGATCACGATCGACGGCTTCAGCCAGCCCGGCTCGCAGCCCAACAGCGATCCACTGGTGGACAACGCGGTGCGACTGGTGGAGATCGTCGGCAACGGCCCCAACGGCCACGACGGGATCATCATGCTCGGCTCGAACAACGTGCTGCGGGGCATGGTCGTGCGCAGCTTCAAGCGCGCCGTTCGGATCAGCGGTCGTCAGGCGATGTTCAACGTCCTGGTCGGCAACATTGTCGGGTTGCAGGCCAACGGGGCCTTCGATCCGACCTATACGCGGGTGGTCGGCTCGCCGTGTGTGGATATCAACAACGGCGCCAACCGCAACCGGGTGGGCATGCCCGGCAACGCCAACCGCAACGTGATCTCCGGCTGTTACGAGAAGGCGGTCACGTTCTACAACGAGGCGACGTGGCAGAACTACGTCCAGAACAACATCTTGGGGCTCGACCCGACCGGCACGCAGCGCCGCCAGAACGACTTCGGCGTCGACATCAACTGGTCCGCCAACGGCAACATCGTGGGTGGCCTGGCGTTCCAGGAGCGCAACCTGATCTCCGGCAACATCAACGCCGGCGTCGAGATCTCGCACGGTGTGGCCACCATCAACAACAAGGTGATCGGCAACCTGATCGGTACCGACCCGACCGGCAACTCTGCCAACGCGCAGACGGTGACCAGCGACATCGGCGTGCGTCTCGAGGGAGCACCGAACTGTGCCACGACATCGAGGCCGTGCCCGCTGGACGCCTCCAAGTCGACCGTCACCGACAACGTGATCGTCAACTCGCAATGGGGTGGCATCCTCGTCGACAAGGGCACCCACCACTCGACCATCGCCCGCAACCGCATCGGTGTCACCCTCAACGGGACCGTCGCGCCGAACACCAACTTCGGAATCCGTCTTGCGGCCGGCGCCCAGAGCATGATGATCGGCCCCGACAACCTGATCGTGGGAAGCACCCGCGGCGTAGAAATCGTCCCCTTCTCGTCGCAGCCTCCCGGGACCACGCTCCATCCCACCCACTACAACACGATCACCCGCAACTCGATCGATGACACCACGGGGTTCGGGATCGACTTCCACCCCTTCGGACAAGTCAACTCACCCGGCAACGCGCATCCCAGCGTCAATGAGGCAGTCATCCCGCCCGCACTGGCGATGGAAGGCACCTCCGTACGGGCCACGACATGCGCCTCGTGCACCGTCGAGATCTACCGCACCACCCGCGCCCCAGGCGGCCACGGCCCCGGCATCGCGTTCATCAGCAGCGCCATCGCCGACGGCAACGGTGTTGCCATGCTGCAGCCGCCGACCGGCGGCTGGAGTCCAACGGTGACGGCGACGACGCGGACGACGAAGGGCAGCACCTCGGAGTTCTCCACGAACATTGCTACCGGGGGCACCAACGAGGGCGCTGGTGTCCCCCCCGGCACCGGTACTGGTGGTGGCGGCGATGGCGGCAGCGGCGGTGGCACCGGCGGCGATGGCGGCGGCGACGTTGGTAGTGGCGCCGGTGGCGGTGGAGTGGTCAATCCGTCCGCCACGTCGACGTTCGTCCCGACCGGCCCATCGCGGGTCATGGACACCCGCGACGGGACGGGAGTGTCCGCAGGATTCCGTGAGCCCGGCTCGAGCGTCGATCTCGCCCTCGACGTACCGGCCGACGCGACGGCGGTGGTGCTCAACACCACCATCACCGAGTCGGCGGACGCCGGCTACGTCCAGGTGTATCCCACCGGAAACGGAACCCCCGGCGCGTCATCCAATCTGAACGTGCCAGGCCCAGGTTCGACGATCGCCAACCTCGTGATCGTGCCGGTCGGTGGCAACCGATCCGTGACGTTCTTCACCCACGCCGGCGGCCACCTTGTTGCCGACCTGTTCGGATACTTCGTGCCCGCCGGTAGTTCGACGTCCGGGCGTCTCGTCAGCCTCCCCGCGCCCGATCGCGTGCTCGACACCCGTGATCCGCTCGAGGTCCCGAACGCGCCGCCGCAAGGCACGCTTCCGACATGTAGCAACTTCGGCTCGTGGGCAGAGGCCAACGACTGGTTCTGGACGTACAAGCGCCACGGCGACCCTGCGCAACTCGACGACGACCAGGACGACGTTCCGTGCGAAGCGTTGCCCGGGAACCCCGGCCACTCGGTCGTGGCTGTCGATCTGTTCAAGCTCGAAAGGGGCGGCACCTTCCGATTGCCGATACTGACGACTGCGACGCCGTCGGGCGGCGTGATTCCGCCCGGGGCGACGTCGGTCGTGATGAACGTCACGGTGGTCGAGAGCGAAGAGCCGGGGTACGCGCAGGTGTACACCGAGGACACGGCGAAGGGTCGATGGTCGAACCTGAACTTCGGCATCGGCGACATCGCACCCAACCTGGTGGTTGCGCCGATCGGCGCCGATGGGTCGGTGACGATCTATGCGCACAGCGCCGCCCATGTGGTGGTCGATGTCATCGGCTACTTCACCGGCGGCAACTCTGAACTGAGCAGTCAGGGTCTGTTCGTGTCGTTCTCGCCGCTGCGACTGATCGACAGCCGTGAGCACGGCGACCCACTTCCGGCGAAGGCGTCGCGCGACTTCGACGTGGCTTTGATGGCGGGCATTCATCCGGGCGCCATGTCGGCGATGTTCATCAACGCCACGATCGTGGACTCGTTGGATGCGGGATACATGCAACTCTTCCCGACCGGCCTGTCGACGCCGGGCGCCTCCTCGAGCGTGAATGTCACGGGCCCGAATCAAGTCCGCCCGAATGCGGTGATCAGCGGTCTCAACAGCGGCTGGATGAGCATGTACCTGCACGCCGGTGGCCACTTCATCTTCGACGCCGCCGGCTACTTCACGACCGCCAGCTAGTACGACGGCTGGACCGTTCGTAGCAGAAGCCGATGTGGTGCGAGCGGTTCGCTCGATAATTCCGTTCTTCGTCTAGAACAGCAATGGACGCTCCTGTTCCCTGCGTGGCAGGACGATAGTTAGCCGGGTGGCGGGCGGCCACCGTGAAGCAGGCAGCGTCTTGCTGCGTGACGAAACGGAAGGAAACGGGCATGACGACTCTGACGCGGATACGCGGACGGCGACGCCGAGCAGTCGCGACGGTGGCGGCGCTGGGCGCCGTCGCGTTGTCGATCGTGACGGTGACGTCCACAGCCTCCGTGGGCGCGGCGACCGGCTCTGTCGCCGTGTTCGGCGACAACGACACCGATGACACGTTGCGCGCACTGGGCTACGCGGTGACGCTCGTCAACGACGCCCAGATCGCGACGCCAGGCTTCCTGAACGGCTTCGACGCCTTCTACTTCACGCGCAACGGGAGCGAGTACGGCGACGGCTTGTCCGAGGCAGCAGCAGCGGCTGTCGTCGACTACGTCGGCTCCGACGGCAACATCGTCCTCCTGAATGGTGATTTCGCGGACGCTTTGACGTTGGGGGACACCAAGATCATCGAGCTCACGGGCAACGCGGTGGATTTCGCCGCGCAGTCCGGGCACGGTTTCGTCGGCGAGTTCAACGGAGCCGTCTCAGCGCTCACCGGTAACTCCGACGACTACGTGCCGCTCGGACTCATTTCGGGCTCGGCTGGGCCTCTCGCATCTGGGCCGGTGGATGGCACGATCGCAGTGACGACCGTGGGCGTCGGCCATCCCGTGCTGGATGGCGTGGGCCTGCCGTTCGATCCGATCGACGTCGACTGGGGCCCGGGGATCACGGGAATCGACAGCGCCCTCGTGCTGGCGAGTTACTCGAATGGTTCTCCGGCGATCATCGCAAGGGGAACGGCCAACGACGCGCCGTCGATCGGCGTACCGAGCGACATGATCGTCGAGGGGAACACCGTGGCCGGCGCCGACGTGACGTTCACCGTGACGGCGAGCGACACCGAGGACGGCGACCTCACGGCGGACCTTGCTTGCACACATCCCAGTGCCGCTTTCTTCGCACTCGGCGGACCACATGTCGTCAGCTGCTCGGTCGCCGACTCCGCCGGCGAATCGGCAAGCGCTTCGTTCACCGTCACGGTCGTCGACACGGTTGCGCCGGCAGTCGCGCTCGTCGATGGACCGGCGGACGGCGACGACTACTACTTCGGCGCGAGCATCTCGGAACCGTCGTGCACCGCGACCGACGTGGTCGACGCCGAGGTCTCCTGCATCCTCAACGGGTACTCCAGCGACGTGGGCGAGCACGAGGTGACAGCGTCGGCCACGGACGACAGCGGCAACACCGGAACGGCAGCAGGGCCGCGCTACTGGGTGTTGGCATGGACGCTCAGCGGCTTCTTCCGCCCCGTCGACATGAGTGACGATTTCAATGTCGTCAAGAGCGGCAGCACCGTCCCACTCCAGTTCGAAGTCTTCGCGGGGCCCGAGGAACTGACCTCCACCGACGTCGTGGACGATTTCCGAGTGGTGGCGATCCCGTGTGCCGACGGCGGAACGTCCGATGAGATCGCCCTGATGTCGACGCTCACGTCGCGCTTGCGCTACGACAGTGCGAGGGGGCAGTTCATTCACAACTGGTCGACGCCGAAGGCTCCCGGCAGCTGCCAACGCGTCGTCTTGCTGTTGGACGACGGCGGCACGATCTCGGAGGAGTTCAGACTCAGGTAGCCGATGCGACGCGTGAGCCGTTGACGCCGGCCGCGATCGGGCGGCATCCTGAATGAGTATCCTCAACTCTCCGGGAGGCAGGTCGGCTGTGCGGGTTGGTCCTTACGCAATCGGTTCACTCGACGTCGTCGTCGACCGCATCCGCGATGCCGATGTCGACGGGTTTCCGGTCGTCTGGACACACCAGGCGCTGGGGCTGGATCCGTTCGTCGCGATGGCGGTGGCGGCGCGCGAGGCGCCACGGATCGAGATCGGTACCGCGCTCGTCCCGGCGGTGCTCCGACATCCCCAGGCGTTGGCAGCCGAGGCGCTCACGGCACAGGCGGCGCTTGCCGGCCGGCTGGTACTCGGCGTCGGGATGTCACACCCGCATGTGGTCGAAGGCCGACTTGGCCTGTCGTACGAGCGGCCGGCGGAGTTCATGCGCGAGTACTTGGAGGCGCTACTGCCCTTGCTGCGCGGTGAGACCGCCGAGGTGCGCGGCAACCGGCTGACGATGCGTGGCGGCCTCGACATCGGCGACGTGCCGGTGCCACCAGTCCTCATCGGGGCGCTGGCGCCGCACATGCTCAGGCTCGCCGGGCGACTCGCGGACGGGACGATCACCGCCGCCACCGGGCCCCGCGGGCTCGCCGAGCATGTGGTGCCGACGATCACGAAAGCCGCCGCGGACGCCGGCAAGCCGCCCCCGCGCATCATCTCGGCCGTCGTCGCCTGCATCACCGACGACCCCGACGCTGCGCGGACGAGGATCGCGGCGACCTCCAAGCCCTACGCCACGATGCCGGCGTTCAACGCCATGCTCGAGCGCGAGGGCGTAAAGAGTCAGGTCGACATCGGCTTGATCGGCGATGAAGCGACCGCGCGTGCACAAGCGCAAAGTTTCATCGACGCCG
>DASQTR010000306.1:0-4885 GCA_035641795.1 Ilumatobacter sp. | reverse complement strand
CTCGCCCACATCGTCCCA
This sequence comes from Ilumatobacter sp., assembly GCA_035641795.1. Classification (GTDB taxonomy): domain Bacteria; phylum Actinomycetota; class Acidimicrobiia; order Acidimicrobiales; family Ilumatobacteraceae; genus Ilumatobacter. The sequence goes on along the minus strand of DASQTR010000306.1, from coordinate 4,867 downwards.
GTCGTCGGTGGACCAGTCGCTGGAGGTACGCCGATCGAAGCCCGGCTCCCCGGCGACCTTCACCGCCGCATCCTCATCGGCTCGCGCGTGTGTCGAGCCACGACTGGAGCATGATCGCCGCCGCCACCTTGTCGACCTTTTCACGCCGCTTTACGCCGTCGAGACCAGCCTCGCGCATGCTGCGATCGGCCGACACGGTCGTGCGTCGCTCGTCGTGCAACTCGACCGGCACGCCGACCACCGTAGCGAGGCGCCGCGCGTCGGCGATGGCACCCTTGGCCGACGCCCCGTGCGAGCCATCCATGTTGACCGGCAGACCGACGACGACGATCTCGACGTCCTCGTCGCGCACGATGCGCGCGATCTCGGCGTCGTCGCGCTGGCGTGAGCGGGTCCGCTCGAGCACCATCAACGGTGATGCGATCGTGCCGGAGCGGTCGCTGATCGCGAGACCGATCCGCTTCGAGCCGGGATCGATGCCGAGCGCCCGCACGCAGCGTGCCGCGCCGGCGTGACTCACGAGGTCGCCGCCTCCGTCGCGATCCGCAACGCCTCGTCCAGGCCGGACGGATCCTTGCCGCCCGCGGTTGCGATGTCACCCTTGCCGCCGCCGCCACCGGAAACCGCCTTGGCGGCAGCCTTGATGAGGTCGGCCGCTTCCAGCCCTTCCGACGGCTGTACCGCGGCGACGAGGGTCGCCCCGCCCGCGGGCGTGGCACCCAACAACACGACGCGGCGGATGCCCGGCTGCTGACGAACCGCAATCGCGAGGTCACGCAGGTCACCAGGCTCCAGACCGTCGACGCGGTGGACGATGACACCATCGCCGGCAGCCGACGCGATCTCAGCGGCCCGCCCGCGAGCCTGCTGCGCACGCATCTGCTTGAGTTCGGCCTGCAACGACTTGATCTCCTCCAGCTTGCGCTGCACGCCTCCAACGACGTCGGCGGTGCTGCCGACGAGCTCGGCGATCTCCGCCAGCACCCGCTCGTCGCGCTGCAGCAGATCGACGGACGCGGCTCCGGTGATCGCTTCGATGCGGCGCAGGTTGGAGCCGATCGAACCTTCGCTGATCACCTTCAGCAGCCCGATGTCGCCGGTGGCACTGACGTGGGTGCCGCCGCACAGCTCGATCGACGGGCCGGCCTCGAGCACGCGCACCATGTCGCCGTACTTCTCGCCGAAGAAGGCGATCGCGCCCATGGCCTCCGCCTCCGCCCTGGTGGTCTCGAACACACGCGCCCGCTCGTTGCGCAGCGTCTCGGCGTTGACGAGCTGCTCGATCTCGGCGATCTGCTCCTCTGTCACCGGCGCGTGGTGCGAGAAGTCGAAGCGCAGCCGGTCGGGGCCGACGTACGAGCCCGCCTGCTTGACATGGTCGCCGAGCACACGGCGCAACGCCCAGTGCAACAGGTGCGTACCGGTGTGGTTGCGGCGGGTGGCCTGGCGGCGCTCGACATCGATCTGCGCCGTCGCCGTCTGCCCGGCGGTGATCTCACCGTCAGCCAAGCGGGCGGTGTGGCGACGTAAGTTGGGCAGGGCGAACGTGGTGTCGACCACCTCGGCCCGACCCGTCGGCGTGACGATCTCGCCGGTGTCGCCGATCTGGCCGCCCGACTCCGCATAGAAGGGCGTGCGGTCGAGGAAGATCTCGATCTCGTCGGAGTCGTCGACGGGGATCACGGCGAGCACACGCGCCTCGGCCTGCTCTGCTGCATAACCGACGAAGTCGGTCACGCCGAACTGCTCGACCACCTCGCGATAGGCGTCGAGACGGTCGGCGTCGACGGCGGCGCCCTTGCGGGCCGCCTTGGCACGCTCGCGCTGGGCGCTCATCTCGCGCTCGAAGCCCGCCAGGTCGACATCGATCTCGCGCTCACCGGCGATCTCCTGGGTGAGCTCGAGCGGGAAGCCGTACGTGTCGTGCAGCAGGAAGGCAGTCGCGCCGGAGAGGCTGGTCGCCGCCGCCAGCTCGTCGTCGAGGATCGACAGGCCGGTCTTGAGCGTGTGCCGGAAACGCTCCTCCTCGCGGGTCAGCACGCCGAGGATGAAGTCGCGGTTCTTGACGACGTCCGGGTAGGCGGTGCCCATCACGTCGATCGCGGTCTCGACGAGCCGCGGGATCACGAGTTGGTCGGTGCCGAGCAGGTAGGCGTAGCGCACGGCACGCCGCAGGATGCGCCGCAGCACGTAACCGCGACCCTCGTTGGACGGGAACACGCCGTCACCGACGAGCATCGTCGACGAGCGCGCGTGTTCGGCGAGCACACGCAACCCGAAGCTGTCGCGGTCGTCGTAGTCGCCAACGCGGTACGACCTACCGGTGACGGACTGGGCGGTCTCTATCAGTGGCAGCAGCAGATCGGTCTCCCACACCGAGTCGACGCCCTGCAGCAGAGCAAGGATGCGCTCGAGGCCCGCACCTGTGTCGACTGACGGCCGCGGCAGCGGTGTGCGTGATCCGTCGGGCGCCTGGTTGAACTGCATGAACACCAGGTTCCAGAACTCCATGAAGCGGTCGCCTTGGGGGTCGTGGAGTGGACCACCCTCCGGGCCGAACGCGGGCCCGCGGTCGATGTGGATCTCCGAGCACGGACCGCAGGGTCCGGTGTCGCCCATCTGCCAGAAGTTGTCCTTGTCGCCGAGCCGCTGAATGCGCTCCAACGGAACGCCGACCTGCTCGTGCCAGATCTGCTCGGCCTCGTCGTCGGTCTCGTGAACGGTGATCCAGAGCCGGTCGCCGTCGAAACCCCAGCCGCCGCTCGACGGGTCCGAGGTCACGAGCTCCCAGCTCCAGGGGATGATCTGACGCTTGAAGTAGTCGCCGAAGCTGAAGTTCCCGAGCATCTCGAAGAACACGAGATGACGTTTGGTGCGCCCGACGTCGTCGAGATCGTTGTGCTTGCCCCCGGCACGAGCGCACTTCTGCGAGCTGACCGCGCGGGGATAGGGAGCAACCTCGTCGCCGACGAAGTAGGGCTTGAACGGCACCATGCCGGCGACCGTGAACATCACCGTCGGGTCGTTCGGGATCAGGCTTGCCGACGGGACGACCGCGTGTTCGCGCTTGGCGAAGAAGTCGAGGAACGACTGGCGGAGTTGGTCGGCGCTGACCGCGTTGCTCATAGAGATATCGAGCCTACCGATCGACCCCGCACGCTGGATGAGAGGTTGCCCACGTGACCCGCGGGTAGGGTGCGCGCGTGGCAGGCGCCGAGGACGTGCACGAGTGGATCTCGTTCGACGACCCGTCCGAGCAGCGCACGTGGTTCTTCGACGCCACGTACCTTCGCTCCAACCACCGGTGCATCTATGGCGAGGGATGTGAGGGGATCCTCGACGGGCCGGCCGCCGATCTCGCCCAGGGTTGTTGCAGCTATGGCGCTCATTTCGTCGACGACGACGATGTGCAGACGGTGGTCAAGGCGTTCGTCCGGCTCGAGCCGCGTCACATGCAGTTCCACGCCAGAGCGGTGAAGAAGGGCTTCCTCCGCCCCGGCGATCCCGACGCCGACGGCACGGTGCCGACCGCCACGCGGCTCGTCGACGACGCCTGCATCTTCCTCAATCGACCGGGATTCGAGGGCGGGGCGGGCTGCGCGCTGCACATCGCCGCGATGGAGGCGGGCGAGCGGCCGCTCGATTGGAAACCGAACGTGTGCTGGCAGGTGCCGATCCGGCTGGAGCACACCACCGACGACAACGGCCACGTCACCAGTCGCGTGCGCGAGTGGAAGCGCCGCGACTGGGGCGAAGGCGGCGCCGACTTCCACTGGTGGTGCACGGAGGCACCGGAGGCGTTCTCCGGGCGCGACCCGGTGTACAAGACATCGCGTGACGAGCTCGTCGAGCTCGTCGGTCGGGAGGTCTACGAGCTGATGGTCGACCAGCTGGAACGTCCGAACTGGGTCCCGCTCCCCCACCCGGTGGTCAGAAACAGCAGGTGAAAGCTTTGTTCAAGTTGCGCTCAGTGACCCGCGCGGGGTGCTGAGCATGACATGAACGGGTTTCGGTTCAGTCTTCTGCTTCTTCGTCGTCATCCTCGAAGGTGACACCGTACTTCTCCGCCAGGGCGGCGTACTCGTCCTCCTCGGTCTCAGTCGTGGTGGCGCTCTTGCGACCACTGTCGCCGAACCCGAGATCGAAGGCCCCCGGACCGGACTGCTTCAGCTTGCGCGCTTCCTCGAAGCGGCGATGACGACCCTTCTTCACAGCAGGGCTCCCACATGAACTAGAGAGTTGACATTGGTGGGCACTCTACCTGCATACGAGCGGGGTGCGACGGAATCGCCGCCGACCCCTGACGTCTACCATGCACGACGTGCGCCGGACGCTGGCGATTCTGAACCAGAAGGGCGGCGTCGGCAAGACCACGGTGACACTCGGGCTGGCGTCCGCAGCGGCCGCCGCCGGGCGGCGCACTCTGGTGGTCGACCTCGATCCGCAGGGTTCGAGCACGTGGGTGCTGGGGCTCGATGCCGCGTCACTCGACGCCTCCGTGGCAGACGTGCTGCACACCAAGGGCGCCGATGCCCGCGCCGCGATCAGGCCGTCTGCCTGGTCGGAGTGGATCGACGTGCTGCCCAGTTCCGGAGCCCTGCAGGAGCACGAGGACGGCAAGTCGAAGCGCCTTCGCAAGGCGATCGCGGCAGTCGAGCAGGATTACGAAGCGGTGCTCATCGACTGCCCGCCGTCTTTGGGTAACCTAACCAGGAGCGCGCTGACGGCGGCACGGCATTCGCTGATCGTGGTCGAACCGTCGGCGCTCGGCCTGCGCGGCATCGGTGGCGTCGCCGACCTTCTCGACGACGTCTGGGATACCAGCAACCCCGATCTCGAGCTGGCAGGGGTGGTGCTGAACAGGGTG
>DASQTR010000305.1:0-13104 GCA_035641795.1 Ilumatobacter sp. | reverse complement strand
ACCACGTTCTCGGCGCCCACCTGCTCGCCGTCGACGTCGACCTGCCACCCGCCGCGCTGCCGGCGCTGATAGCGCTGCGACCCGGCGTCCCACACCCAGGTGATGTCGAGACCGTCCATGTGCACGACGAAACGCGTCTCGCGCTCCCCTGTCACGCCGCCGCCGCCGTCGTCGTGCGCGAACACGGGGCGGGCAGGGCCTGCCAGCGTGGCACTGGCGCGGGCACACTGCGGATCGAGCAGCAGGTTGTGAGGCGCCCTGCGTGTACCGCTGCGGTAGAAGCAGCCGGTTGTCTGCGCCGACAGGTTCGACAGCCAGCCGTAGGTGTGGGCGCCACGGACGGCGAACGTCACACCCGGGTTGCCACCCGACCAGGCGAGGATCGGCCGGTTGAGCGAGGCGAGCACGTCGAGGTCGCTCGTGCGTGCCGACCGCACCGGCCCTATCCGGTCGGGCACGTTCGTCTGGTAGACGGCGATGAACCGTGTGATGCCCTCGACGTTCTCCTCGAACACGAGATCGGCGTCGGCCAGGTTCCAATGCGGGGGCCCTCCGGCGGCGTTGTCGATCTTGACCGCCAGCGCAGCCCGCGCCGTGATCGTCTCGTCGGCGGGCAAACCCGTAAACGCTCCCCGTCCGGTCCACGGCGGCGCGGGCTCGAAGCGGGCGAAGCCGGTCGGCCGGGGCAGCGCACTCGGGCGCATCGACCGCGCCGGCTCCGTGGCGGCCGGCGCGGGGATGGTCGTACTGCTGGTGGTGGTCGTCGCAGTCGTCGTCGGCGACGAGGTGGTCGCGGTAACGGTCGACGTTGACGCCGGCGCGGTGGAGGTGACGATCACGAGTTGGGTGGTCTGGGTGCTCGTGGTCGGGGCCGGCGCCGGCGGTCGTGTCGTCGTGGTGCTGGTCGGCGAACCGGCGGCGCCGTCAGTGCACGCCGAGACGGTCAGCACTCCGGCCAGCACGGCGTTCGACAACGCGCTCCGCCGGCCCATGCGAGGCGATCATACGGAGCACCCCCGTGCCGTACCGTTGACCATGCTCACCATCCACGTCACGATCAGCATCGACACCGACACCGACCGGGAGAGCGCCGACATCCTCGGCGAGCGGCTCAAGGACGTCGTGTGGAAGGAGGTGTACGAGAACATGCAGCTCCCCGCCTCGGTCGCAACCGCGTACGCCGAGGTCAGCTGACCCAGCCCACGAGCGCACGCGGGATCGCGCCTCGGGTCGTACGCCTCGGGACTGATCCGGAAGAGCCTCGCGGCCGACGCACGCACGGTCCGTGCCCGGGACAATCGTCACATGCACCGCGTGATCCTCCACCTGTCTCTCCGCAGCGTCCGGGCGCAAGTCGTCCGGTTCGTGCTCACCGCCACCGCCGTCGTACTCGGCGTCGCGTTCATGTCCGGGACGATGATCCTCACGGACACGATGAGCGCTTCCTTCGATCGGGTTTTCGAGACCGTCAACGCAGGTGTCGACGTCATCGTCCAACACCCCGCAACCGACGACGACCCGGCGCTCGATCATCCACGGATGCCGGCCGCCAGCCTCGATCTCGTGCGTGAGGTGCCGGGTGTCGCCGCGGCCGAGGGCACGGTACAGGGCTTCGCCCAACTTGACCAGGAGCATGCCTCCGGGCCGATGTCGATCACGATCGGCATGAACTGGATCGGCGAGCCGGAGCTCAATCCGCTCGAGCTCAGTGAAGGCGAGCCACCGCGCCAGTCGAACGAGGTCGTGATCGACCAGGCGACGGCGGAGCGCGAAGGCTGGAAGGTGGGTGACGAGGTTTCGATCGTGGCAGAGAACGGCCCGCAACCGTTCACGCTCACGGGTCTGGCGACGTTCGGTGAGCTCGATGGGCTGCCGGGCGCATCGCTCCTTGCCACCGACACCGCGACCGCGCAGCGCCTGTTCGGCGAGTCGGGCGCATTCGACACGCTGGTCGTGGCGGGCGATGGATCGGTGCAGCCGGACCGGCTGGTCACCGACATTCGGGGCGCGATCGACGATCCGTCGCTCGAAGTGATTTCCGGGGTCAACGACACGGCCGAGAAGCAGGCCGACCTTCACGAGGATCTGCGGTTCTTCAAAGCCTTCCTGCTCGCTTTCGCCGCCGTCGCGTTGTTCGTCGGCGTCTTCATCATCTACAACACCTTCACGATCGTGCTCGCGCAGCGCAGCCGCGAGTTGGCGACGCTGCGACTGCTCGGGGCCAGCCGGCCGCAGGTGCTGCATTCGGTGCTGCTCGAAGCTGGCATCATCGGCATCGCCAGCTCAGGTATCGGCTTGGTGCTCGGCGTGTTCACGTCGCGAGCGCTGAAGGCGATGCTCGTTTCGGCGGGGTTGCCACTCCCCTCGGGCCCAACCGTCATCTCTTCTGCAACCGTGATCACGGCCACCGTGGTGGGCTTGGCGGTCACGCTCGGCTCGACCATCGTGCCCGCAATGCGCGCCCGCAAGATCGCCCCGCTCGCCGCCATGCGTGAGATCGAGATCGACCGGTCGGGCACCTCGCGTGTGCGCGCCGGATTCGGCGTGCTGTCGGTCGTGACCGGCGTGGGACTGATCGCGCTCGGGCTCCACCACTCCGGTACGCAGTCGGTCCAGCTCGCTGGACTCGGCGTACTGGCCGCCATCGTCGGCGTGCTCGCCAGCGCGCCGCTCCTCTCACGGCCCGCAGTGCGAGTGCTGGGGGCGCCGGCGCACGCAGTGTCGGGCACGATCGGCAAACTGGCCAGCGACAACGCGCGCCGCAATCCCAACCGCACGGCCGCAACGGCGACGGCGCTGATGATCGGGGTCACCCTCGTGGGTTTCATCACGATCCTGGCGAACTCCGCCTCTCACGCTGTCAGCGAAAGCGTCGATCGTTCCTTCCGTGCCGACTACGTGATCGACTCAGGCGCGCTTCCTGGCGCCGGGTTCACCCCCGGGCTGGCGAGCGAAGTCGGTGCGCTGCCTGAGGTCGCGGCAGTGTCACCGCGCCGTACCACCACTGTGTCGATCGCCGGTCGATCGACGGGCATCTCGGCCGTCGACACCGCGGTGTTCGACCGCCTCTACGACGTCGAGCCGATCGACGGTCGCATCTCCGATGTCGCCGCCGGCGACGTGGCAGTGGAGTCGTCGACGGCTGCCGCGCACGGGCTGGCTGTCGGCGACATCGTCACGGTCGCCTTCGGACGCACCGGCGAGGTGCCGCTGACGGTCCGGACCGTCTTCGATCAGTCGCTCGAAGGCATGACCGGCAACAACTGGATCGTCGATTTGCAGACGCTCGACGCGAACGTCACGCGGCCGTACGACCAACAGTTGTACGTGGCGATCCGGGACGCCATCGAACCGAACGACGCCCGGCACGCGATCGACGAAGCGGTCGGTGATTGGCCGGGCGCCGAGATCCAAGATCAGGCGGAGTACAAGCAGGCGATCACGGACGAGATCGACAAGGTGCTCAACCTGGTGTACGCGCTGCTGGCGTTGGCCATCGTCATCGCCGTCCTCGGCATTGCCAACACGCTGGCGCTGTCGGTCCACGAACGCACGCGGGAGATCGGCTTGCTGCGTGCGATCGGCATGACACGGGCACAGGTGCGGGCGGCGGTCCGTTGGGAATCGCTGATCATCGCCTTGTTCGGCACAGCGCTGGGCCTCGTGCTCGCGGTCGGCTCGGCATGGACGGTCGTGCGGGCCAGCGCCGCGGAGGATATGGGCACGCTGGTGGTGCCTGTCCAACGGCTGCTGGTGATCGCGGTGATCGCGGCGCTGGCCGGTCTCACGGCCTCGCTGGCCCCCGCTCGGCGCGCCGCCCGAATGGACGTGCTGAAGGCGATCGCCGCCCCGTGACCCGCCTGCGCGCAATCGCCCGATGCGACCCTTGACAAAGTTTATTGTCAATGGCACATTGGGCCGGTGCGCGACGTCCAGGTGATCGAGCAACCGGCCGCCGCCGAGGCGGCGCTCGATCCGATTCGTTCCCGTTTGCTGGCCGAGCTCGCAGCGGAGCCGGCCTCGGCGGCGGGTGTCGCGGCCCGTCTCGGTCTGGCCCGACAGAAGGTGAACTACCACCTGAACGTGCTCGAGCGGCACGGTCTGGTCGAGCTCGCCGAAGTCCGGGCGCGAGGCGGCATCAAAGAGCGTGTGCTGCGGGCCACCGCCGCCTGCTACGTCGTGTCGCCTGCCGCCATCGGAGCCGAGGGCACGCGACCGGAACACGTGAGCGACCGGTTGTCCGCGGGCTACCTCACCACGCTCGCCGGCCGCACGGTTCAGGAGGTCGGCGCTCTGGCCGGCGCCGCGGAACGCTTGGGCCAGCGGCTGCCGACGTTCACGATCGACACCGAGGTCGGTTTCCGCTCCGGCGCGGACCGCGCGGCATTCGCCGACGGCTTGACGGCGGCCGTGCTGGACCTGGTCGCGAGGTATCACCACGACGACGGCCACACCTACCGCGTAATGGTGGCCGCCCACCCCAAGCCCGGGAGCGATTCGGCGGCCGCGCCGGGCTCCGACGACTCGACACGTCACTCGACACCGCAGGAGACATCATGACGACACCCCCGATCCCCTATCGCTTCGAGTTGGAGCTCGAGGTCCCGGGCACCCCCGACGAGGTGTGGCACGCGATCGCCACCGCCGACGGGATCGGCGCCTGGATGATGCCGACCGAGCTGGAGGGCCGCGAGGGCGGCGCGGTCACGTTCCACATGGGGCCGATGGCCGACTCGCATGGCCAGATCACCGCGTTCGACCCGGGGCGCCGGTTCGCCTACGAAGAGGACTGGGCGTCGCTCGTGGGACACTCCGGCGCCGAGGTGACGCCGCTCGCCACCGAGTTCCTCGTCGAGGCCCGGTCCGGTGGAACGTGTGTCGTGCGCGTCGTCACGAGCGCATTCGGTACCGGTGCCGGTTGGGAAGAGACGTTCTGGAACGAGATGACGAGCGGCTGGGCACCGATGCTCGACAACCTTCGCCTCTACCTGACGCACTTCCCCGGCGCGCGGTCGAACACGATGTGGGTCACGGCGAACTGCGCGGCGGCGCCGGATGCGGCGATCGGTGCAGTGCGCGACGCGCTGGGCATCGCCGGTAATGCCGGTGAGCGAGTGAGTGCCCGCGGCATCACCGGGGTCCTCGAGCGCACACTCGACACCCACTTCCTGATTCGAGTCGAGCGCCCGGTGGCAGCACTGTTCTCGTTCTTCGCATACCGAGCGGAGGACGCAGTGACGGGCGTGCTGCTCGTCGGATACCTCTACGACGACGGTGCTGCCGAATACGTCGCTCGCGAGCACGACGCGTGGAGTGAGTGGCTCGCCGGCGTGACGTCGGGGCACACGGTGGACACGTCCACCGCATGAGCTCACCGACCTCAAAAGCCGAGAACGCGGGAACGATCCCGCCGGTGTTCCGGCGGCTGTTGGTCAACACCCTGGTAACGGGCGTGACGAGCTCGTTCCTGTGGTTCGCACTCACGTTCTGGGTGTATCTCGAGACGCGATCGGTGGTTGCCACAGGCGTGATCGGCGGCGCCTTCAGCATCTCCACCGCCGTCATCGGCCCGCTGTTCGGAACGTTCGTCGACCGCCACCGCAAGAAGACCGCGCTGATGGCGACTACCGCAGTCGCCGCTCTGTGCTTCGCGCTGGCCAGCGCTACCTATGTGATCGCTCCGACCGACCAACTGCTGAACACACGCAGCCCGTGGTTCTGGCTGCTCGTCGCCGTCACCCTCATCGGTTCGGTCACCGCCCAGATGCGGGGAATCGTCCTTTCCACGTGTGTCACGCTGCTGGTCCCCGAGGGCGTCCGCGACCGTGCGAACGGGATGGTCGGCACGGTGACGGGTATCTCGTTCGCGATCACCGCCGTCTTCAGTGGCCTCGTCATCGGTCAGCTCGGGATGGGATGGGCGTACGGCGCCTCACTGACGCTTACCGTCCTCGCCCTTGCACATGTGTCGACGATCGACATCGAGGAACCCGAGCCCGAACCGACGAATCCAGAACAGTCCCCACCCTTGCTCGACATCCGAGCCGCCCTCGAAGCGATCGCCGCCGTGCCGGGGCTGATGATGCTGATCCTGCTGGCGGCGTTCAACAACTTGCTGGCCGGCGTGTTCTTGGCACTGATGGACGCCTACGGCCTCGAGCTGGTGTCGGTCGAGGAGTGGGGGCTGCTCTGGGGTGTCATCAGCCTGGCGTTCATCGCCGGGGGTCTGCTCGTGGCGCGTTTCGGGCTGGGCAGCAGCCCCGTGCGGATCGTGCTCGCCGGCAACTTCGTCAACTGGACGGTCTGCTCCGTGTTCGCCCTGCGTTCCTCGATCGTGCTCGTCACCGTCGGCATGATCGTGTGGTTGGCGCTGGTGCCTGTGATCGAAGCGGCCGAACAGACCGTGCTGCAGCGCTCGATCCCGTTCGAACGGCAGGGGCGCGTGTTCGGATTCGCCCAGATGATCGAGAACTCGGCCTCGCCGTTGACCGCGTTCCTGATGGCCCCGCTCGCAGAGGCGGTGTTCATGCCGTTCATGACCGACGGGTACGGCGCCGACTGGATCGGTGGTTGGTTCGGCACGGGCCCGGCGCGGGGCATCGCGCTGATGTTCACGCTCGCGGGAATGATCGGCATGGTGGTGACGGCACTGGCGTGGACGTCACGCTCGTACCGGCGCCTGGCACAGGATGACCGGTCGGATGGCGGCAGCAGCGCAGCGCCCGACGCCTCCCTCTCGGTGACGTCCTGTTTGGACGGTTCGACCACGGGGTAGTCGGCGGGCAGCGGACCGACACACCACTGCGGAGGAAACATGAACGATCCCATGCGCATCCTGAAGGCCGACCACCGGGAGGCGGAGAAGTTGCTCGGCAAGCTCGCAGACTCCGAGGAGGGTTCGGAACGGCAGCAGATGGTCGAGGAACTGACGATGAAGCTCACGGCTCACATGGAGCTCGAGGAGTCGATCGTCTACCCGTCCGTACGGGAAGCTGTCGGCGCAGAAGACGAGGAAGAGGCCGAGGTCGAGCACCGTCTGGCGCGGGAAGGTCTCGAGAAGCTCAGCTCGATGATGGAGGTTCCCGGTTTCGGAGCCGTAGTCGAGATGCTCAAGGGCGGCATCATGCACCATGTCCAAGAGGAGGAGCACGAACTGCTCCCCGAACTCAAGGACGCGATCAGCCGCGAGGAGTGGGCTGCGATGGGCGACGCACTGGCGGCCGCGAAGCAAGAGCGCGGCATGCCCGTTCCCCAGCCGCCACGGCGCCGCTCGTCGAAGCGTCGCACCAAGTCGAAGAGCCGTTGAAACGGACCGGCGTGAGCGATCACGGCCGCCCGTGATCGCTCACATGGTCGCGCATTCCTAGGTCACGACCGACACGTGGTGCGAGGTGGCGAGATCGCGCGTCCGCGAGCGAGTGCCGTGCCGGCGCTATCAACAGTCCTGGGCGGTACGGCAAGCGACGAACCGCGGCGTCGAGAGTTGACAACGTTGGCAACTCACGCCGTGCGTTCACACGAAACTGCACCGTGAGCATCTGTAGTCGGATACCGAACTGCTCCAGCCGCCGCATCACCAGTCCAACGCGCTCGATCGCCAGCAATTCGTCGGAGGGATCGGACGAGCCGATCGCGATCGACAACCCGTATGGACGAAGCCCGCACTCCGGTGCCAACACCATCAGCCGGAGTGCGCTGTCGGCGGAGGCACCCGACGCGGCACCCGACAGGGCACCCGCGCAAAACCCGCTTCGCGTTCCGCCCACGTCGACAGCGACGTACACAGCCACGCCCGGTGCCGCGGCTGCAATCTTCAACAGCTGCCACTCGGAATCGCACGCGAACTGCCAAACTCCGCGCAGCGCGGCCTCGCGGATCTCCTCGACACTCTTGTCGATGCTGCGGAAGATGACCTCGTGCAGGTCGACGCCTGCTTCCGCGAGCAGATCGAGTTCGTCCAGCGAGTGGATCGAGAACGGAACCGCCGTACGGGTGGCTTTCACCAGCTCGGTCGGCACGACGACCTATCGGTTCACACCCAATCACGCTTGAGGCCGCGCCGCCTCGAGCGAAGCCCCACCGCGAGCCTGTGGAATCCGCTCCCGTCGTTTCGCCCCGACCAGTGCGCGGGTAAAGCGATTCAATCGTGACGGTCCAGCACCGTGACGGTCGAGTACAAGGAGGAACCGCTATGGCAATCGTGCGATGGGATCCATGGAGAGAGTTGGCAGGTTTCGAGCGCCAGTTCGACGAGTTGTTCGGTCGCGGTCGCGCCGGCTCCCGCGGACAGGCGATGGGTACGTGGGTGCCGGCCCTGGACGTCCACCAGGACGGCGACACGATGGTGATCTGCGCCGAGATCGCCGGCGTCGACCCGGGCGACGTCGAGATCACGATCGACGACAACGTGCTCACGATGTCCGGCAAGCGCGAGGACGACCGCAAGGTGGAGGAGGGTCAGTGGATCCGCCGGGAGCGGATCGCTGGTCAGTTCCGCCGGTCGATCAGCCTGCCGCCGGGAGTCGATCCCGACAACGTCAAGGCCACCGCCAAGAACGGCGTGATCGAGGTTCGAGTGCCCCGGTTGTCACAGAAGGAACCGCACCGGGTGCAACTGTCCTCGGGCAACGGCAAGCAGTCGACCGAGATCGATGTCGAATCGACCTCGAGCCGCGAGCGCGGCAACGGCGGCTCGAAGCCGTCGACCCGCGGGCGGACGACGAAGAAGACAACGAAGGCGACGCGCAGCTAGCGCATCGTTAGCGAGACCCGCTCACCGGTTTCAGCGACGCCCACCAGGGGTACAGAGCGCGTCAAACACATCTACGACAACGCAAGGGGTTACCTCATGTTGTGGTTCATCATCGTCCTCTTGATCGTCGGCCTGCTCGCCGGCGCGCTCGCACGGCTGCTCGTGCCCGGACCGGACCCTATGAGCCTGCTGGGCACCTGGTTGCTCGTTGTCCTCGGCAGCTTTGCCGGCGGCTTCCTCGGCTATCTGCTGTTCGGGCGCGACATCGACGATGGCGCCGTCCAGCTCTCCGGGATCATCGGCTCCGTCCTCGGAGCGATCATCCTGCTGCTGATCTGGCGAGCATTCAGCGATCGCCACCGCGGCTCTCGGCTCACGTACTGATCACACGTACCTGATCACACGTCCAGCACGCCATCGATGACGAGCAGCACGCTCGTCGCCACGGCGATGGCGCCCAACAGGCGGGCCGCCCAGCCCACGATCTGGCCGGTCCGCCCGCCGGTCTCGAGCCACGTTGCCTGAAGGACGAGCAGCGCCACCGCGACGGCGAGGGCCGAGGCCACGAGCGCGACCCCCAGGTCGGCACCAGCCGACAGGCCGAGCAGGATCAGCGCCGGCGTCGCCACGTACGGGATCGCGACCGGCACCAGTGCCGCGCTGAGGCCGGTAGGTGCAGGCTGCGCCGACGGGAGACGGCGGAACATCCGTACGAGGCCAGCGCCGGCGCCGACGATGCCGACCGCGAGACGCGCCGCAGCTCTGCTGACGTCGAGCCCGTCCAGCAGCGGTTCCGAGAAGAGCGCGACAGCAACGACGATCAGCGAGCCGAACACACCACCGAACGCGGCCAGGCTCGCCCGTTCTTTGCGGGTGTCGCGCCGAGGCAAGGCAAGCCCGACGAGCAGCGGGTTGAAGGCCGCCACCAGCGCCGCCGCCCACAACCAGCCCGACGGTGCGTCGTCGGAGCCGCTGAGCGAGCGGCTATCGACGATCGCCTTCGTGCGCAGCAACGCCGACGTCGCATGCTGCTGATCGTCCATGCGCGTCACGCCCCGCACGAACCACGCGCCGTCGGCCCGCGGGTCGGACGGTTCCGAGCGCTGGACGTCCTGGGCGAGCCCGGCGATGCACGTGGCGCGCTGCGCGATCGGTGCGCGCAGATCCCCGAGGCGACTGTCTGCCTCGGCGACGCGCCAGAGCCCGGTGAGGGCCTCGCCGAGCACGCCGTAGCCGCCGCCGCGCACGACGTGCCCGCCGCGCACCAAGCGACCCCAAGGCCCGGCCTGCTGGCTCACCCAACGCACCTGACTGCCGAACAGGCTTGCTTGGCTGCGCGCGTAGGCGAGCTCCGCTTCGGTCAGCGGCTGGTCGGGATCGCGCTCTGGAAACTCGACGGTCTCCGCCAGCCCGTATGCGACCCAGTGATCCGGTGTCGGCGGCCAGTACCCCTCGACCTCGTCGCGCGCGGTGGCGAGGTAGTTGCCGACACGGTCCGCTACGGCGCCGAACCCGTCGTCGGGGAACAGGCGGTGGAGGCGGGCGAGCGCCCAGTAGGCCTCGCCGGTGTAGTACTTCGACCGGCTCTCGACGTCGGGCTCGAACGTGTTCGTGCTGTACTGCGCGATCACGGCACCGGATGGATCAGTCTGCGCAACCATGAAGTGGCCCAGCCGGCGCAGCAGCTCGTCGTTCGCGGTGTCACCCGTGAACTCGCGTCGCTCGGCCAACCCGGCCGCTAGCAACGCGGCGCCGCCCGTCGGCGCCCGCCCGTTGTCGGCCAGCGCGGTCCAGTCGTCATGGTCGACCAGGTGCTCGCCGACCCACGCCATGCCGCGATCGGCACTCGCCAGCGCATCGGGATGACCGGCGGCGGCCGCCTGGTAGAGACCCATGATCGCCCCGGCGTGACGAACGATGTTGTACCCACCCAGGTCGGAATCGTCTTCGGCGTCGTACTCGTACAGCCACGAGCCGTCGGGACGCTGATTCCGGACGAACCACCGCACCGCCCCGCCTGCCGACTCGTCGAGGCTCGCGGCCGTCGGCTGCGGGCACTCCTCCGGCGGAGCCAGCACGCCGAAGGCGAGCACGCCCACGCCCAACAACGCGGCCGCCGCGAGTGCGACGCGCCGCCCGCGCCGCGGCGCGACCGCCTCGGTCTGCTCGCTCATGTGGCGACAGCCGCCTGGCTGCTGCCCGGACGAGCGTTGCGAAGCAGCACCGCGGGCAGCACGAACCATGCCGTGACGGGTAGCCGACTGAGTACGAACACCGAGGCCCGCCTCCCCTCGACGACACGTCCGTCACGTGCGATGACCGTCACAGCGCCGCCGCTCGGACCCCACTCGATCCGGAACCGGGCGAGCCAGTCGAGAGTGCGCACGGCGGCGGCCATCCTCGTGTGCGACGGCGACGCCGGATCGAGGACCAGGACGCGATCGCGGCTCGACGGCACCGCCCAGATCACGAGCGCAGCGATGGCGAGCAACGAGAACACCTGCACCTCCGCGGACAGCTCGATCGCCAGGTGAAAGCAGATCGCCAGCCAGACCGCCGCGTAGCGGGTCCTTCGGGACCACAGCCCGGCAGCAATGCAGAGCTCGGTGGCGATGATCAGCTTGGCGGCCACCGTGTGGAACGAGCGATCGGTGAGCACGTCGACCGCCCACGACGGCAACACGGAAGCCTCCACCCGATCCCGCACCAAGACGACACGGTGCCACGTGACGGTGCCGCTGAACCAATCGCGGTCGAACAGCTTGCTGAGACCGGACGCGGCGTACACAGTCGCCGCCTCGAAGCGCAGCAGCCACAAAGGCCAGCCCGGCGACGACGTCGGCAATGGCGGTCGCCCGCGCACTCTGCGGATCCAGGCGTCCAGCGACAGCTCACGACCACAAGGCACGACCGCCAGCGCGGCGAGCACGAGCATCAGGTACGCCCGGTTGCTGTGCATATGGGTCGTCGACAGGAAGACGTTGTACGTGACGATCAGAAACGCGGTCGCGGTAGCGACACGCGTGAGCAACCCGATGGTCATCGCCAGCGCGGCGACGACGGCGATCCAGAGCATGGCGACGTACAACTCGCGAGGCAGGTCCGGATACCACGCCGCGTACGGCTCGTGGAACGAGTCGCGATAGATCCGGCCGCGACGGGCGGCGTCGAGAATCGGCCGCAGGTGCAGCAACACGACGGGCCCCACCAGCAGGCGCAGGAGCGCCATCGCGCGCATGCTCACGGGCCGGCCGAGCAGAATGTCGAAGGCAGCCAGCGGCGAGCCCGCCCGCTCCACTCGCAACGGAGCAGCAGTTGCTGTCATCGGTGCCGCTCGCCGCTGCGGAGCACGACGGTGTGTGGATCGTCGGTGTTGTGCCACGTGGTCACGACCGCCTCGAGGTAACGCGTCTCGGTGTCGCGTGGCGTGTGATCGGCCACGTACTCGAGAGCGGCGTCGAGGAACGCGATCTGGTTGTCTAGGCCGGCGTCGGCGTGGTGACGAACGCCCGGATTCGACAACCCGCGTGACCGTACGAGCTGCGACCATCGGTAGCCGCCCCACGGTTCGGAGATGGGGACCCGCCGGCCGTCGTCGGTCACCCGCACGATGTCGGCCCGCCACGTGCTCGATTCGGGGAACATCTGGAATCCGAACTCCTTGTGCGGGGCGTTGTACGCGCGCACGACGAACGCTGCCTGGGCGAGCACGACAAGGACGACCACGACGCGCCGCCCCCACACCCTCCAACGCGATCCCATGCCGACGCGACATTGCCACGCCGGTCCCCGGCGCGTCGCGCGAACGCGGTCGTCACCGCTCGAGTTGGGTCACCACCCAGCGCTGGAATTCGGCGATCGTCGACTCCAGCGGTGCCAGCCGGAACCGATCGGTCAGCCTGCTCGCGAGGCCCTTCTGAACGCGGGCGCAGGCGACCATGTCTTCGGCGTGGACGCCGGCCAGCATGTCCATCAGGCGAGTCACCTCGTCGGCGTCGAAACGCTCGCGCTGACTCGCGTGCACGACGAGGTGCCAGATCACGTCGTGACGATCGACGTCGATCGGCAGCAACTGCAGCCAGAACCCGTAGCGCGACACGCTGCCGCCCAGCAGCAACGGGAACGCCGACCACACGGAGAGGTGCTTCGACCGGTCGAGTTCGATGCCGGGCATCCACTCATCGGCGGGTCCTTCGACGCCATCGAGACTGTCGACCGTCATCGCCGCCCACGGCGCGCCACCGCTGTTCGCGACCTGCGTAGTGCGCGAGGGCTGATATGGCTCGACCGAGTCGCGATGCGTCCCGAGATGGTGATAGCACTCGATCCAGTTCTCGACCATCACCTTCCAG
>DASQTR010000304.1:0-2853 GCA_035641795.1 Ilumatobacter sp. | reverse complement strand
CGCGACCGACGTCGCGGGGAACGTCGACGCGACGGCGGCCTCGTTCACGTTCACCGTCGACACGACTCCTGCGAACACGACGATCACGTCCTCGCCGCCCGCGGCGACCAACTCCGCCAACGCGAGCTTCTCGTTCACCGCGTCGGACGCCGGGCCGGGCTTCGAGTGCCGGCTCGACGGCGGCGCCTTCGCCGACTGCTCGAGCCCCACGTCGTACGCGGGGCTCTCCGAGGCGCCGCACACGTTCGAGGTGCGCGCCGAGGACGCGGCGGGCAATCTGGATCCGACGCCGGCGACGCACGCCTGGACGGTCGACCTGACCTCGCCGAACACGTCATTCCTGTCGACGCCCGCGAGCCCCAGCGCCAACACGACGCCGACCTTCGGGCTCGACTCGACGGAGGCGTCCTCCACTTTCGAATGCAACCTCGACGGCGGCGGCTGGGCCCCGTGCGCATCGCCGTACACGACCCCCGTCCTCGGCGACGGCTCGCACACGCTCGAGGCGCGCGCCACTGACGCGGCCGGGAACACCGACGCGACCGAGGTCACTCACACCTGGGCCGTCGACGCAACCGCGCCGACCGGCTCGGTGACGGCACCGGCCGACGGCGCCGATGTGGGCGGCACGATCGTGCTCGCGAGCAACTCGGCCGACGCCGGCGGGTCCGGCGTCGCCACCGTCGTCTTCCAGCGCTCACCCGCGAGCGTTGGTACCTGGACGAACCAGGCGGCCAGCTGGGATACGACGCAGCAGGCCGACGGCGACTACGACCTCCGGGTCGTGACGACCGACGACGCAGGCAACTCGTTCGCCTCGCCGACGATCACGGTCACGGTCGACAACACGGAGCCGACGCTGTCCGTCGTCGCGCCGAACCCCGTCAACATCGCGACCGCGGATCCGGCGACCGTCGGCGCCACCGCCACGGATACGGGCAGCGGCATCGCCAACGTTCGCTTCGACCAGTGCGCGGAAGACTCGGTCGCCTGCGTCTCCGACTCGTGGGTCCTGCTCTCGCTCGACACGGGCGCGCCCTACGACGCATCCTGGGCGATTCCCTCCGACGGGCCGCGCCTCCTGCGTGTCCGCGCAACGGACAACGCCGGCAAGCAGAAGACCGAGCTCGTGCTCGTCACGATCGACCGCGTCCGGCCGAGCGGATCGCTGACGGCTCCGACCGCCGGCGCGAACGTGCGCGGCGCGAACGTCGCCCTCGCGGCGACGGCCTCCGACACCGCGCCGGGCACCGTCAACATGGTCACGTTCCAGAGCTCCCCCGCCGGCGCGGGCACCTGGACCGACGTCGCCGTGGATCCGGCCGCGCCGTACACGGGGATGCTCGACACGACCGCCCTCGCCGACGGCCTCTACGACCTGCGCGTCTTCACGACCGACGCCGCCGGCAACGCCGAGGCCGCGCCTGCGACCGTCCAGGTGCGTGTCGACAACACCCTTCCGACCGGCTCGGTCACCGCGCCGGTGGCGAGCGCCGACGTCCGCGGGACGATCGCGCTGACGAGCAGCTCGGCCGATGGCGGCTCCGGCGTCGCGACCGTCCAGTTCCAGCGCTCCCCGGCGGGCAGCGGCACCTGGACGAACCAGGCTGCGAGCTTCGACACCACCTCCGTCACCGACGGCCAGTACGACCTGCGCGTCGTGACCACCGACAACGCCGGCAACACCTTCACGTCGAGCGCGGTCACGGTACGCGTCGACAACACGCTGCCGACGGGCTCGGTCACCGGTCCCGCCGGTGGCGCAGACATCCGCGGCACGATCGCGCTCACACGCGATTCGGCGGACGCCGGCTCCGGTGTTGCCACCGTGCAGTTCCAGCGCTCCCCGAACGGCGCCGGCACCTGGACGAACCAGGCCGCTGCGTTCGACACGACCTCCGTCGCCGACGGGCAGTACGACCTCCGCGTCGTGACGACGGACGGCGCCGGCAACGCCTTCACGTCGAGCCCGATCACGCTTCGCGTCGACAACACGCTTCCGACCGGCTCGGTGACGGCGCCCGCGAACGGCACCGAGGTCGGCGTCGCGCCGGTGAACCTCACCAGCAACTCCGCAGACGCGGGCTCGGGCGTCGCCACCGTCGCCTTCGAGCGCAGCCCGGCCGGCGCGGGAACCTGGACCGCGACGCCGGCGACCTGGGACACGGCGAGCGGTCCTGACGCGGTCGCCGACGGCAGCTACGACCTGCGCGTGAAGACCACCGACAACGCGGGCAACGCGTTCACGTCGGCCGTCGTCACCGTGCTCGTCGACCACACCGCGCCGACGACGTCCGCCTCGCTCGCCCCGGGGACGCCGAGCAACGCCCCGGTCACGGTCAGCTTCTCCGCGAGCGACGGCACGGGCTCAGGCGTCAGCGTCATCTCCTACCGCGTCGACGGCGGCAGCCTGCAGTCGGGCGCAGCCGTCGTGATCCCCGCTCCCGGCGACCATTCGAACGACGGAGCGCACGTGGTCGAGTTCTTCTCGACGGACGAGGTCGGTAACGTCGAGACGCTCAAGAACGTCACGGTCGTGATCGACACGACCGCGCCGAGCGGCTCGGGCGGCAACCCCGGCGACTACCTGCGCGGGATCGCGAACCTCACCTACTCGACGAGCGCGACGGACGTGAGCTCGGTGCAGTTCGAGTTCTCCCCGGCGGGCGCGGGCGCCTGGTCGGCGATCGGCGGCGCCGATGTCGCACCGCCGTACGAGGCCTCCTGGAACACGGCGCTCGTTGCCGACGGGGCGTACGACCTGCGCGCGGTCGTCACCGACACGAGCGGCAACGTCGCCAACACCCTCCTCCCCGGCCTCCCGAAGACCGTCGACAACACCGCGCCGACCGG
>DASQTR010000303.1:0-6031 GCA_035641795.1 Ilumatobacter sp. | reverse complement strand
CGATTGGGCTAGGTGCGACGACCAGCAGGTCGAGCAACACGTCGATGTAGTGGCTCTGGGGCAACAACAGCTGGTCGGCGATCGAGGCCATCGTGTGGTCGGCGATCTCCTGCAGCTCGTGGTGTTGGACTGATGACATTTCGATCCTCGCTTTCGTGGGTGACTAGCTGATGGTTCGATCGTGCACCGACGCGCTGACGTCCAGCTGTCCGCCCGCTGATGTCACCGCTTTCGTCCCTGGTGCTTCGGTTCTTGTCCCGCTGTCGGAACCATGATTGGATGGCCCGGCCATGTCGGGTCGGCTGGAGGTGCTCGTCCTCGGCAATGTCGAGGCGCAACGGGACGGAGCACCGGTCGCCCTGGGCGGATCGAAGTTGCAGGCCGTGGTCGCACTGCTGGCGCTCGGGGCACCGCACCCGATGTCGGGTGATCGCCTCATCGACGAGCTCTGGGGCGAGCGCCCGCCGGCCAACCCCGCCAACGCCCTCCAGGCCCAGATCTCACACGTGCGGCGGCTGCTCGGCTCCGACGCAGTGGTTCGGCAGGGCTCGGCGTATCGCATCAACGTCGAACCGGACGATGTCGACGCCAACCGGTTGGAGCGCTTGATCAACCGTGCCCGAGCCGAGCGCCAAGCGGGTGAGGTCGCCGACGCGATCACGACGTTCCAGTCGGCGCTGGCGCTCGTGCGTGGTCACCCTCTCGCCGGTCTCGGCGATTTCGAGTTCGCCGGCCGCTCCTCCGCCCGGCTCGACGAGATGGTGGTTGCCGCCCGCGAAGACCTCGTGGACTGTCTGCTGACGGTCGGACATCACGCGGAGACGGTGACGATGCTTTCCGAGCTCGTGAGAGCGCACCCCGCGCGCGAACGTCTGCATGCACAGCTGATACTGGCGCTCTACCGCTGTGGCCGGCAGTCAGATGCTTTGCGGGCCTTCCAGACCGCTCGGTCGACGTTGATCGACGAGTTCGGCGTCGAACCAGGGGCAGCTCTGCTTGCGCTCGAGCGTGCCGTGCTCGATCGCGACCCGGCACTCGAGGCGTCGAACGTACCCCTCGTCCCCGGAGCTTCGTCGCACCACGAACGGCTTCTGAGTGCTGCCGGCGACAAGGCCGCCCACTGCTCGAGTGTCGACGGGGGGCGGGAGGCCGAGCTGGCCGAACTCCAAAGCGACCTCCAGTCGGCGGTGTCAGGGCATGGAAGGGCGGCAATCATCAGCGGCGAACCCGGGATCGGCAAGACGTGGCTCGCCGAGCAGCTCGCGCAGGCCGCGGCTGCGGCGGGTGCCGTCGTGGTGTGGGGACGCGGCTACACCGGCAGGGGTGCACCCGCGTTCTGGCCCTGGGTGCAGGTGGTCAACGGCCTGCTCGACCGATTCTCCGACGAAGCGCTGCGGGGTGCGCTCCGGTTCGGTGCCAGCGAGCTCGCCCAGATCGTGCCCCAGATCAAGGAGCTGATCCCAGACCTCGAACCGCCGGCACCGGCGGATCCGGAAACGGCACAGTTCCGCGTGTTCGAGGCGATCACCGGTTTCCTTCGTCGACTCTCCCAGACACAACCGATCGTGGTCATCATCGACGACCTCCACTGGTCGGATGCTGCGTCGCAGCAGCTGGTGCTGATGACCAGCGCGGCCGCCGCAGACTCCAAGTTGATGTTGGTCGCGCTCTACCGCGACGTTGACCCGTATCTCGACGATCGGTTGGTAGCCACGCTCGTGGATCTCACGCGTCAGCGAGAGCTGCGACGGATCGAGCTGGGCGGACTGGATGACCACGCCGTGACGGCGATGCTGCAGTCGGCCGGCGGTCTCCCTACACCGGATGCGGTGGCCACGGTGATGCGCCGCACGCGCGGCAACCCATTCTTTCTGAACGAGATATTGCGATTGCTGCCCGACTCGGCGGGACTCGACGCGGCGACCGTGCAACGAGTCGTGCCGGGATCGGTGCGGGGTGCGCTGCGGCGACGCCTCGCTCGCCTCGCTCCTGACACGGTCCAGGTGCTCAACGCGGCGTCGGTGCTCGGCAACGAGTTCGAGCTCGCCCTGATGGCCGACATCGTGGGCGTGCAGCGTGGCGAGCTGCTGCATCCGTTGCACCTGGCGGTGGAGGCCGGCCTGATCGTCCGCCATGAGTCCGAACTCGGCCGCTTCGCTTTCTCGCACGGGCTCGTGCAGGAGGCCTTGTACGAGGACCTCAGCGCCGGCGAGCGGGCCGAGTGGCATCGTCGTTCCGCCGAGGCGATGGAACGCGAGTATGCAGGCGTCGAAGGCGCCCATCTCCTGGCGCTGGCTGAGCACTGGTACAGGGCGACCCCGGCCGTGGCCCCCGAGCAGGCGATCGCTGCCGCGCTACGGGCAGCAACGTGGGCCACCGGCCACCTCGCCCACGAACAGGCGGAGCAGCGACTCCGGGCGGGCATCCAGCTCACCGCGCTGATGCCGCGCAAGCCCGAGCGGGCGGCGCTAGAGCTCGAGCTGCAAGATCAACTAGCCGGACTGCTGCTCATGACAAAGGGGTACGCCTCGCCGGGGCTGATCGACGCCTGCGGCCGGATGCGCGTGCTCTGCGACGAGCTCGACGAGATCGGTCGTCGGGCGCAAACGCTCTGGCGCCTGGCCATTATCCACCTCTACCGGTGCGATTTCGAGCAGTCGTCGTCGGTTGGCCACGAGCTGATTCGAATGGCTGGCGAGCCCGGCGGTTCGGGGGCGGCATCGCTGGGACACTTCGCGCTCGGCCTCTCTGCCAACCACTCGGGCCGTGTGGGTGAGGCTCGCGCCCACTTCGACGCTGGCCTTGCTGCAGCAGGTTCGGTGGACGAGGGCGACGTGGCCCGGTTCGCGTCCGAGACGATGGCCGTGATCGACCAGGTGTTCTCGGCGTGGAACTTGGTGCTGTTGGACCGAGCGGACGAGGCCGAGACGGCGATCGCCGTGGCGCTCAAGGCCGCGATCGCCGGTGGACAGACGTACCCGTTGGCCTACGTGCTCACGTTCGCCGCCGACGTCGCCATGCTGCGGGGCGATGCCACTGCCGCCCGCCGTCATGCCGATCGCGGGTTCGCCGTGGCGACCGAGAACAACCATCAATTCCTTGTCCCGTTCATGGTGGGCGCCCGGGGATGGGCTCGTGCCGCCGCCGAGGGCGATCTCGAAGGCGCCGTGGTCGACGTCGAGGACGCGGCGGCCGGAGTGGCATCGTCCGGCGTTCAGTTCTGGGCGCACGCTTTCCGGGGAATGCTGGCCGACGTTTACCTGATGGGCGGAGCACCAGCAGACGCGTTGCGCGCCGCCGACGAAGGGCTGGCGTTGTGCGAGGCGAGCGGCGAACGCTGGTACGAGGCTGAACTGCACCGCCTGCGATCGGTGGCTTTGCGAACACTCGATCCGGACGATCCAGCCGCCGGCGAAGCGCTCGATAGGGCCAGGCAGGTCGCCGCCGCCCAGGGTTCTGCCCTGTTCGCCCGGCGGTGCGAACACGCCCTCACCGTCCACGGCTGATCCACGACGCGCACCGACGCCCGACGAATCCGGAGGTCGTGGGCTGGAGGCCGGATCCCGACGTCCGCGCCACCACGTGGGCGCATGCCGAGCAGCGCTAGGCGCCCGTCGCTGCCCTCTCGGTCTGGACCGCTGGCGTTTCGGTGGAGATCACCCTCGCCGACTCGGCACTGACGTTGCCCGTTCGACCACCTCAGGTCGATCTCAGCAGTGCGTCAGCGGCGAGGCGCAGCGTGCTGTTGTCCGCGACACCGCCACCGATCGAAAGGGACAACCACCATGACCAGCACACTGACCGCCCCGTACACACCGGCCAGCGTGCGCATCACAAACCCGGACCTGCGAGCTGGAGCGGCTTCAGCGATCCGGAAGCGCGATGAAGGGCCCTGGTCGCATCGTCGTTCCGGGCGTGTGGTCTGCCCTGACCGAAAGGAGAACACGATGAACGACTGCATCGTGGAGGCGGAGGACCCGCGACGGACTTGCGCGGTGGCGATGTGCCTGGCTGCCCTGCTGGTGCTGATTGCGTTGATATCGAGCGTCATGCTGGCGTGCCGCGGTTCGGACTTTGGCCTTGTTGCCGCCAACTCGTACATCACACGGGGCGCCGGCGGATACACCGCCGCGATTGCCGCGCTGGTCCTGCCATTCGCAGTGCTCGCCACGCCGTTAGGAGGGCGTGATCAACGACTGAACAGCGATTGATGTCGGCGCCGGACGGACCAGTGTGCTGACAGTGATGTGCCTGGAGACCCCGCGGATTGGTCTCTGGCACGCCGAGCCCCGGGGCTGCCAAACCCGTCAGAAAGCCGCGTGCCTGACACCGGCGGTGCGCGACAGCTCGGTGCCAGGCACCCAGTCCCCCTTACGAGCGACATAGCCGTTCATCTCGATCTCCTTCCGGTCCCGTCGGTGGGAACTAGGAGAAGCATCGGTAGAAGGCATTACGAACGACGAACTCGCGGCGTTCCCGTCTCCGCCAATGTCTGTCATGGCAGCGAACCCAGCCGCGTGCATTGGGTGGAGTCGAACTGAGCCTCCGCGGATGCCAGGGCGGTTCACATCGCGTCGTTCGAGACATTCAACGGTGTTGGGTGTGAACTACGGAGCCGCTAGTTCGAAGCGGTCCTCGCGGGCACCGACCAGCGCCGAGCGCCAGATAGGGCGCGTTGAACGCTGGATGTGAGAGCCGATTGCTCGGGATTGCGAGCGTGATCTACCCGCGCGTCGGTCACTCTCGGGTTGAAGCCTGCGTCGCCAGCAACGCGCTGATTTCTCGTGGGCGCTTGTGTCAGCGTCGATCTGCGCAGCTCGAGCGCAGGCACTTTTCGACGGCGGCGAGGTCGATGCCGCTGCGCTTGGCGAGCTCGTCGAGAGCGCCACTGCCAACGAGGCATTTGAGTAGATCGCACCAGTCGCCGGGTGTGCCGGTTCCCGTGCTCGGCGGTTGGTCGTCGGCTGCATTCCAGACGGCGAGTGTGCGGACTTGCTCACGTCTGAACGGCTCGCCGTGGAGCGTGGTGCCGGATGCCGTGACCAACACGCGATAGACGCCTGCGACCAGCGTTGGGACCGCGGCCTCATAGGTGCCTGAGTCTGTTTCGGTCAATGCGATTGTGCTCGTCGCTCCGTTGGGCTGTCGCACGTTGGCGACGACGGATGCCGCGGAAGTGAGCGGGATCCCGAAGTCGGTGAGCGTCGAGCGAATGGTGGCGTTGCCGCCGGGCAGGCGTGAGCTCTGGTGTGTCGCGACATCGAGGTGGACGTTGGTTCGGGCTTGCACCGTGACGGTGAAGGGCAAGCCGTGTTGGCCGATGGAGTCGATCGTGGCAGTGTCTTCCGTCTTCTTGAGGCGGTTGAGGTGCTTGGTGAGACCGCGTCTGTCGACGCGGAGCCGCACGCACCATCGGCCACCTGTGCTGGAGATCTTCGGTGACGGCAGTGCCAGCCGTAGCACCTGGTGGTTGGCGGTGCGCGAGTACGTGACTCCATTCGCTGCGTCGAGCTGTGTTCCGTCAGGTGCGATCAACACGGCGTTGATTGCGTCGGCGGCCCGACTCAACAGGATCGCGTCGCAGCGAGTGTCCCCTTTGTTGAGGTCGAACGGCACGTCAACGCTGCCGCCGACGGGCACGAACCCGTCGGGGTCGACGACGATCTGGTTGTTGCTTACGCCGGCGATGACCTGGGCGAAGTACTTCTGTAGCAGCAGCAGGTCGTCGTTGCCCGGATTGCCAGTGAGCAAGAGGTAGCCACCCGTGTCGTTGACGATGTCGTCGAGGGCGACGGGGTTGAGCTGGTCGGCGGTTCCGAGCCCGATCGCGAATACGGTCGAGGTGACGAGGTCGGTGACATCGCTGATGTACTTGGGTTCGGTCTCGTGCCCGTCGGTGAACACGACGGTTGCCTTCGAGGTGAAGGTGGTTGCGAGCGCGAGTTGATTGGCGGCAGCCTCGATGCCGTCGCCGATGGCGGTCATGCCGAGCTGATTCGTGGTATGCAAATTGATCGCCGAAAGTGCGTCG
>DASQTR010000302.1:0-7873 GCA_035641795.1 Ilumatobacter sp. | reverse complement strand
GTCCCGCCGCTCACTGTTCCTGCTCACGCCTCGATGTTCCACGGCGTCGAACCGGCGACCCACCGGCTGGTCGACAACACGCCGCTGCCGCCAGGTTGCACCGCGCCCTCGTTCCTCGCCACCGCCCGTGCCGCCGGTCTCACCACGGCGTCGGTGATCTGCTGGCCGCCCCTGGACCTGCTCGTCGAGCCCCACGCCTCGCAGTACCGCGTCAGCCTCGACAGCGGGTACGACCCACACGACGACGACGTGGTCGCCGGCGAGACGATCGACGTCATGCGGCGCTACCGCCCAGACGTCACGCTCACCTATCTCGTCAGCACCGACCTTGCCGGTCACGGCGTCGGCTGGGGGAGCGACGAGTACCTCACCGCCGCGACCCGCATCGATTCACTGGTGGCCGACCTCGTGCAGGCCGCCGGACCCCATTCGGCGATCGTCGTCACAACCGACCACGGCGGTGTGGGGCGGGGTCACTTCGAAGCCGTCGACGAGATCCTCGAGACGTTCGTCGTCGTCCGCTCGCAACGCATCGCGCCCGCCACGATGTGGAACGCGGCGTCGATCCTCGACATCGCGCCGACCGTTGCCAACCTCGCCGGCGTAGACGCCCCGGCGGACTGGACGGGCACGTCGTTGGTCGGCGGCGAGCAGCCGATCGTCGACCATCTGCTCGGACTGATCGCGACGATGGCCGAGCACTCCTACGGCGAGCGGGTCCACATGCTCGAACACTCGCTCCAGACCGCGGCCTGCGCCCGTGCCGCCGGCGAGACCGACGCGCTGGTGCTGGCTGCGCTGCTGCATGACGTCGGCCACGTGATCGGCGACGCGCGCGCCGGCGCCTGGGGACTGCCCGATCACGCCGAGGTCGGCGCCCGGTACCTGCAGCAGTGGCTGCCGGCCGAGGTCGCGGAACCGATCCGCCGTCACGTCGCCGCCAAGCGCTACCTGGTCGCCGCCGATCCGGCATATCGAGACCAGCTGAGCGAGGCGTCGCTCGAGTCGTTGCGCGAGCAGGGCGGGCCGTTCAGCGCGGAGGAAGCGCTCGGGTTCGCGGTCGAGCGCTTCGCCGACCAGGCGGTCGCACTGCGCCGCCACGACGACGACGGCAAGGTCGAAGGTGTGTACGTCCCGCCGCTCGGCGAGTACCGCCAGCTGCTGACGCGGTTCCTCACCGCTGGCGTCGCGGGCGGCGCGGCCGCGACCGCTCGACCGACGGCAACGTGAGTGGCGGCTTCCGGCGTGCTGATCAGGACGGCGGTCCTCGAGCGCATCGTGCGCGGCGAGATCGACACGCAGTTCCGCCGCCAGAAGCGACCGACCGTCAAGGCGGGTGGCACACTGCGCACACAGGTGGGCATGGTGGAGATCGTCGACCTGTCGCGGATCTCGCTCGACGATGTGACGGACGAGGACGCGCGGCGGTCGGGCGCGGCTGGCCGCGAGCAAGTGGTCGCCGAGCTGACGAAGAAGACGGAGGGCCACTTCTACCGCGTCCGTCTGCGGTACGCCGGCGCGGACCCCCGAATCGCGCTGCGCACGGACGACGATCTCACGATCGCCGACGTGGCGACGCTCACCGCCATGCTCGACCGCCTCGACCGCAGCTCGCCGACCGGTGCCTGGACCCGCCAGACGATGCGACTCATCGCCGACCGCCCGAACGTACGCGCACCGGATCTCGCGATGTCGGTCGGGCGTGAGACGTCCGCGTTCAAGAACGACGTGCGCAAACTGAAGGCGTTGGGCCTGACGATCAGCCACAGTCCCGGCTATGAGCTCTCGCCCCGCGGACGCGCGTTGTTGGCGCGGCTCGAGGGTTGATGGCAGCGACGCGATCCGTCGTCGCGCTCGTGCTGCTGGTGGCGGCGGGCTGCACCGACGACGACGATCTCGCCGGGGAGCTGCCGGCCGCCACACAAGTGGCGGCGATCACGACAGTGACCGCGCCCGTGACGACGACCCGCGTGCCCGCTACGACACTGCCATTGGTGACCGCGACGACTCAACAAGCGACCACGTCGCCCGCGCTACCCGACACGACCGCCGCCACCACGGCATGCCCCGCGCTCACACCGGGCGTCAACGACATCGAACTGACCGCCGGTGGTGCGACGCACCCTGTGCGCGTGTTCGTGCCGAGCGCCTACACCGGCGCGCCGCTGCCTGTCGTCATCGACTGGCACGGGCTCGGTTCCACCGGACCGCAGCAGGCGATGTACTCCGGATACGAGAGCGTGGCGGAGTCGGAGGGCTTCATCGTCGTCCATCCGACGGGCGTGGCCAATGTGGCGGGCGGGCCCAACTCGTGGCAGCTCTTCCCAGCGGCCGACGGTGCGCGCGACGACGTGGCGTTCGCGGGCGCACTGATCGACGAGCTCGCCAGCAGCTGGTGCGCCGACGCGGCTCGCGTGTACTCGACGGGCATGTCGAACGGCGGCTTCTTCACGGCGCGGCTGATCTGTGAGATGTCGCATCGAATCGCAGCGGCCGTGTCGGTGGCAGGCACGTTCCATCCGGAGTCGTGCGAGCCGGCGCGTGACGTCCCGTACGTCGCCATCCACGGGACCGAGGACAAGGTGGTGCCGTATGCCGGGGGCGACTCGACGCTGAGCAGTCCTGACTCGCCGGAGGAGCTTCGCGTGTTCTTCGAGAGCGTGATCCCAGAGGAGTTCAACGAGTTCGCGCGCGACGCCGGATGCGACGCCAACATCAACACTGACGTCGGCGACGACGTGATCCGCCACGAGTACACGGGTTGTGACGGTGACGCACCCCTGATCTTCTTCGAAGTACGCGGCGGCGGCCACACCTGGCCGTCGTCACCGATGGCGGCGCTCACGTCGGGGGCGCTGGGCTACACCACCGACGACATCGACGCCACGCGCGACGGCTGGGCGTTCATGAGCCAGTACACACTCGCGGGTGTCTGACACCGATTGTTGTGTCTGATTCCGGGCGTTCATGCTTGGTGTCAGGCGCCTGACGTTGCAAGACAACGCACGGTGCCGGACACCGGTCATCACATGCGAGGATTCTGGTGTGGGCGGTCTTGACCCTGAGTCACTCATCGGCTCGTTCGGCTTGAAGCCGCATCCGGAAGGTGGCCACTACGTCGAGACGTGGCGTGGACCCGATCGCGGCGACGGGCGCGCCAGCGGCACGGCTATCTACTTTCTGCTTCGCGCGGGCGAGCGGTCGCACTGGCACCGCGTCGATGCCGACGAGATCTGGCTCTACCACCTCGGCGCGCCGCTGCGGCTTTCCATCGTCGATCCCGGCGGCGGAACCACAGATCACCTGCTCGGGCCCGAACAGCCCCAAGTCCGCGTGCCGGCCAACGCATGGCAGTCCGCCCGGCCCACGGGCGAGTTCGCACTGGTGAGCTGCATCGTCGTGCCAGGATTCGACTTCGCTGGGTTCGAGCTCGCGCCGGCCGGCTGGCAACCTGGCTGAGACCACATGGCAGCGCTCGGACGTCTCTCCAAGACCCGCCACGTCGCGGTGGGGCTGGCGATCGCCGGCACGAGCGCGCTCGCTGCCTTCGGCGTGATCGGCGACGGCAACCCGGAGGAGCGGTTCGACACCTGGCAGACGATCGTCGAGCCGGCCGGCGGGGACGCGCTCCGGATCACCGAGACCTTCGACCAGGATTTCGGTGACGACAAGCGCCACGGCCCACAGCGAGAGATCCCCAACGATTTCGGGGCCCCGACCGACGTCGAGGCTTCCTCACCCGACGCGCCCGCGGACGTGAGCGTGATCGACGGCGGCTTCGAGACGATCATCCGCATCGGCGACCCTGAGGTGAACGTCACCGGCCAGCACCGATACGTGCTCTCGTACACGCTGCCGGAGTCGCAGTTGGAGCGTGGCTTCCTCGCCATCGACGTGATCGCCGGCGACGAGTTCGAGACGGACTACGCCGAGGCGGTCGTACGCGGCTTCGAGCTCGCCGATCCGCACTGCTTCGTGGGCTTCAACGGCGCCACGACGGAGTGCGAGCTCGAGCAGGGCGATGGCTTCTATCGGGCAACGTTCGAGCCGCTCCCCAAGTTCACGGGGATCACCATCGACGGGTCGATCGTCGACACGATCGACCCGGTCGAGATCCAACCGCCGCCGCTTCCCGATCGGCGCGACGACTACTCCCTCGAGCTGGCGATTGCGACCGCCGTGCTCGGTGTGCTCGGTGCCGGCGCCGTCTACCTCTGGGCCAGGCGCCGCGGTCGCAACGAGGTGTTCGCGGGCGGCGCCGCCGATGCCGCGTTCGGCGATCTGCCGCCGCCCAACCCCGATGGTTCGCCACGCGATGGGCTGGCGACGCGGCTCGTCAGTGACGACAACCTCGACGACTTGGCCACGATCGAGTTCGTGCCGCCCAAGGGTCTGCAGCCGTGGGAGGGCGCGGTACTGCTCGAGGAGAAGCTCGACGACAGCGCCGTCCAGGCATGGCTGTCAGGGCTCGCCGCACAGGAAGCGATCGAGATCGACGACCGCGACGACAAGGTCAGGATCGGCAGCGGACGCCGCCGCACGGAGCTCGACCCGGTCGACGCGGCACTGCTCGACGGCCTCATCGGACGCGACGGCCCGTACCAGACCGGCACGTACGATCCCGAGTTCGCGGCGGCGTGGCGCAACGTGGCGGCGATGCAGAAGCAACGCGTCGCCGACAGCGGGTGGTGGAAGCACACCTCGCCGGGCAGCCCGCTCAAGGGTGCCGGCTCGGCCTCACTCGGATTGATCCTGCTCGGCGTGTTCGGCGCCATCTCGGCGAAGGTTGCGGGCTCGGTGTTCTCCGCCTTCTCGTCGTGGCCGGCGGCGCTCCTCCTAGGTCTGCTGTTTCCGGCGTTGATCGCCTACTTCGCCTACAGCGCGTTGCTGCCGGCGCGCAGTGCGCAAGGCTCGGCGCTGGCGTTGCGCACGGAGTCGTTCCGACGGTTTCTGCACGCCAGTGAGGCGCAGCACGTGGAGTGGGCCTGGAAGCACGATCTGCTCCGCGAGTACAGCGGCTGGGCGGTGGCGCTGGGCGAGGCGGACGCGTGGGCTGATGCGCTGGCGAAGGCAAACATCCCCGAGCCGGCCCGTATCTCGGCGATGCCGGCGATCCTCGTTGCAACGTCGCCCTCGATCACCTCGTCGCGTGTGTCGCCGAGCAAGAGCGGCGGCTCGGGTGGAGGGACGGGGGGCGGCAGCGTCGGGGGCGGCGGAGGCGGGGGCGGTCGCGGCTCGTGGTGAGCTGAACGAGAACAGTCGCTCACGTGCTAGCGATGCGGCATGCAGATCGGCGCTGTGATTCCCCATCACCAGATCGGTACCGACCCCGGCGCGATCCGCGCCTACGCGGAGGGGGCCGAGCAGCTCGGGCTCGACCATCTGATGCTGTACGACCACGTGTTGGGGGTCGACCGCAACCGGCCTGGCGGCTTCGAGGGGCCCTACGACAAGGACGTCGCCTTCCACGAGCCGTTCGTGACGTTCGGGTTCATCGCCGCCTGCACCAGCACAGTGGATCTCGTGACTGCGGTGATCATCCTGCCGCAACGCCAGACCGTGCTCGTCGCCAAACAGGCCGCCGAGGTGGCGGTCCTGTCGGCGAATCGGCTCAAGCTCGGTGTCGGCGTCGGGTGGAACGACGTCGAATACCTCGCCCTGAACGAGGACTTCCACAATCGGGGCCGGCGGCAGGAGGAGCAGGTGGCGTTGATGCGCCGCCTGTGGTGCGAGGACGCGTTCAGCTTCGACGGCGAGTACCACACGATTGCCCACGCCAGCATCCTGCCGCGGCCTTCGGCGGCGATCCCTGTGCTGTTCGGCGGCTCTGCGCCGGCGCTGCTCGAGCGGTGCGCCCGCCTCGGCGACGGATGGATGCCGCTCGGCAGTCCCAGCGACAAGGTCGAGGGGCGCATCACCCGGCTCAAGCAGCTGCGAAAAGAGGCTGGTTTGCCCTGGGACGGCTTCGAAATCCGCGCCCAGGCGCAGTACGCCGGGGGCAACGCCGACAAGTGGGCGACTCATGCCGCGACGTGGAAAGAGCTCGGCGCCACGCACCTAGCAATCGCCACCCACCGGGCCGACCCCACCGACGTCGACGGCCACCTAGCGCGCATCGCCGAGTACCAGGCGGCGGTCTCCGCGGCCTGAACGTCACACGGCTTGGAACCGCCCGGGGCTGACCTCCTTGGCTTCGCCTCGAAGCAGCATCCTCTGCACGTGCATCGCCGCGCACCGTCGCTCGACGTTGTCCGCGAAGACGTGTTGCACGTGGGGGCGGTAGATGAAGCGGTGGTCCGCCATCTCCGCCAGCGTGCGCGGCTCCGTCAGGAACTCGAGCATCGCCGCGTGGCGGCGGGGGATAACCGCGTGGAACTCGTCGAGCAGCCGTACGAACTCGTCTCGCCCTTCGATCACGCCGCGGTGGTGGAACGTGACGTAGAAGGCGGCGCGCTCCTCGCGGACCTGTTCGAGCGAGCGCTCGAAATCCTCGAGATCGCTCCACACGTCGCCGTAGTAGGGGCCGAAGCCGGTGAGGTCGATGTCGGACAGGAAGAACACACCGTCGGACACACGGAACCCGCTGTGGCCGCGCGTGTGGCCGGGGAGGTGGACCGCCTCGACCTGGATGCCGCCGAGCTCCCACGTGTGGCCGTCGCGGAAACCTTCGGCGTCGGGGCGCGGCGCGTAGTGGAACTCCTCGAGGATCTGCTTGGCGAACGCCACCCGTGGCTCGCCCGTCAGTCCGTAGACGTCCATCAGCCCCTCGAGGCTGCGCGCACCGGGGAGATCGGCGTCGTGGATGTGCAGCCGCGTGCCGGAGTAGAGGCCGTCGCCGGCCATGTGGTCTTCATGACTGTGCGACAGGAGCACGGCATCGACCGCGACCGGCGCACCCCCCATCGCCACCACCGTGACCGACGGATCGATGATCACCGCTTCGCCCTTGCCGCGCACGACGAGCGAGTTGCCCGACGGGTAGCGGCCGTCGTCGTCGCCGACGAGCACGCTCACGCTCGGCGTCAGCCGACGCTCCCGGTCTCCCCAGTCGACCACGGTCACCATGATGTCAGCGGGAATGTGAGCACGTCGATGTCAGCACGTCGATTGCAGCACGTCGATGTCAGGCGTCGATCGCGCGGCGGCCTTCGAGTGCCCGCCCCAGCGTGAGCTCGTCGGCGTACTCGAGGTCGCCGCCCACTGGGAGGCCGGAGGCGATGCGGGTGACCGTCAATCCCAGCGGCTTGAGCATCCGTGCCAGGTACATCGCAGTCACCTCGCCCTCGGTGTTGGGGTTTGTGCACACGATCACCTCCTGGATGCCCTCTGGCCCGATCCGGTTCAGCAGCTCGCGAATCTTGAGCTGCTCCGGGCCGATGCCCTCGAGCGGGCTCATCGCACCCAGCAGCAC
The DNA here is from genome assembly GCA_035641795.1 of Ilumatobacter sp. Classification (GTDB taxonomy): domain Bacteria; phylum Actinomycetota; class Acidimicrobiia; order Acidimicrobiales; family Ilumatobacteraceae; genus Ilumatobacter. The sequence continues at coordinate 462 of DASQTR010000302.1, read as the reverse complement.
GTGGTAGCGGCCGCGGAACTCGCCGGTGCGCTCGATCGCCACGATGTCGCGCGACTCCTCCACGACGCACACGATCGTGGGGTCGCGGCGGTCGTCGGCGCAGATCGGGCAGAGCGTGCCCTCGGCGACGTTGAAGCAGCGGTCGCAGAAGCGCACCTTCTCCTTCGCGTCGCGAATCGCGTGGGCCAGTCGGTTGACGTCTTCAGGGGAGATTTTCAGCAGGTGGAACGCGATCCGCTGCGCCGACTTCGGGCCGATGCCGGGCAGCCGGCCGAGCTCGTCGATCAGCGTTTGGACGGGAGGGGTGTAGACGTTCGCCATGCGTGGCTCCGGGGGCACCGGGAGAGGCGCCCTCAGCCCTCGGTCACGAACTCGGAACCAGGGAACGCCTCGGCGAGACGGTCGATCGGCGTACGCACGGTCTCCGGCGGAGCGTCGGTGAGGTCGGACAGGTCGACCTCG
>DASQTR010000301.1:0-3955 GCA_035641795.1 Ilumatobacter sp. | reverse complement strand
CCGACGCCGCCGATCACCACCATGAAGATGACCAACGCCGTCCAGCTCACGACGCTGAAGGCGTCCCTGTCGGTGACGGTCGAGGAGTTGAGGTGGATCAGCGCGCCCGTCATCCCCGTCCATCCCGCCACCAGCACCCAGACGATCATCTTCGTCAGCCACACGTTGACGCCGAGCGCCTTCGCCCCGCCGGCGTTGTCGCGCGTCGCCTGCAGCGCGAGGCCGAGGCGTGACCTCACGATCGCGAACGAGAGCAGCGTGGCACCCACCCCCAATGCAAGCGCGAACCAGTAGATGAGGTCGTTGCGCGTCTCGAGCGAGTAGCCGTCCCATGTCTTGCCGACGGTGAAGGACTGGACGTTGCCGGCGCCGATCGAGTCGATCTGCAGGATCACGAGTCGGAACACTTCGGCGATCACCCACGTCCCGATCGCGAAGTAGCCGCCTTCCAGCCGGAAGGCGAACAGCGCGACGGGCACGGAGAGGGCGGCGACGAACAGTCCGGCGAGAAGCAGCGACACCCACGGGTCGATGCCGTTGCGTTCGGCGAAGATGAAAGTGGCATAGGCACCGACGCCCACGAAACCCTGCTGCCCGACCGACACCAGCCCGGCGTAGCCCGCGAGCAGGTTCCACAGCTGCGCCAGGGAGAGGTAGTACAGGACCTCGACGAGCGTGAACTGCGTCGCCGCGCTCCCCCACCACGGCAACAACGCCAGCAGGAGTGTGGCGGCGGCGAACAAAGACGTGCCGACGGTCGCACTGCGCGAGCCGCGGGCGATGCGCGCCGTGAACCGGTCGGTGGTCGGTGCCGTCGCCGTCGTCATGTTCGCGCCGGTGATCCGAGCAGGCCGTGCGGCCGGAACGCCAGCACGGCGAGGAACATGAGATGGCCGACGAGCACACCGGTGCCGACCTGCCACTGATTGCCGAGGTTCTGCGCCACACCGAGCACGACGCCGCCCAGCAACGTGCCCCACAGCGAGCCCAGCCCGCCGATCACCACCGCCTCGAACGCGAACAGCAGCAGCAGTCCACCGGTCGCAGGCGAGAACGGTGTGCGCGCCCCGTTGAAGAAGCCCGCCAGCGCCACGGCGCCGAAGGCGATCGCCATCGCCAAGCCGTAGACGTGGCGGTAGTCGATGCCCATCAGCTGTGCCGTCGCGGGGTCGTCGGCAGTGGCACGGAAGGCGCGCCCCATCCGGGTGAAGGACAGGAACAGCTGCAGCGCCGCGAGTAGCACCACTGCGACGCAGAAGGTGATCAGCGGGAACCAGCCGATCGAGAGCCGGTCGGTAAGCCTGATCGACTTCACCAGGATGTCGCCGAGCGGGATGCTCTTGTCGGTCGCGGTGTAGTGCTCGAGCAGCGCGTTCTGGATCACGATCCCGAGCCCGAACGTGGCGAGGATGCCCGGCAATGGGTCGGCGCCGAGCGTGCGATTGAACAGCGTGCGCTGCGAGAAGTACCCGACGATCACCATCACCGCGACCACGCCGACCATCGTGAGCCAGTAGTTGCCGCCCAACGTGCCGACCCACGAGACGACGAAGTATGCGGCGAGCACGGCGAGGTCACCGTGGGCGAGGTTGACGAAGCGCATCACGCCGAAGGCGAGCGACAGGCCCGTCGCGAACAGTGCATACAGGCCGCCGACGAGCACGCCTTGGACGACGGCGTTGACCCAGTTCATGCCGGCACCCCGAAGTAGGCGTCGGTCACCGCCGCGTGACTGAGTGTCGCCGGCGTGCCGCTGAGCGATACTCGCCCCTCGAGCATGCAGTACACGTGGTCGGCGATCTCGAGCGCCAACGTGACGTCCTGCTCCACGATCACGACCGTCGTGCCGGCCGCCTTGATCCCCGGGATCGCCGCGTACAGATCGCTGACGACAATGGGCGCCAGCCCCAGCGAGACCTCGTCGAGCAGCAGCACGTCGGGATTGCTCATCAGCGCCCGCCCGATCGCCACCGCCTGCTTCTCACCGCCGGACAGCACGTCGGCGGGCCGGCTCAGCAAGCGCGCCAGCAACGGGAACAGCTCGACGACGCGTTCGATCGTCCACTGTCCCTCGCGCCCGACGTGGGCGCCGATCCGCAGGTTCTCCGAAACCGAGAGGCTGGGGAACAACCGCCGACCCTCTGGCACGAGTGCCAGCCCGCGGGCGACCCGGGCGTGCGTCGCCAGCGGACCGAGGTCATCACCGCGGTACCGGATGGTGCCGCGGCCGATCTGCACCTGGCCCATCACCGCTCGCAGGAGAGTGCTCTTGCCGGCGCCGTTGGCGCCGATGATCGCCACCGTCCAGCCCTCCTCGACGTCGAGCGACACGCCGAACAGGGCTTGGAAGTCGCCGTAGCAGGCGTCGACGGATTCGACGGACAGTGCCGCCATCATTCCATCGCCCCGAGGTACACCTCGCGTACAGCGGCGCTCGCCATCACGTCGCGCGGATCGCCTTCGGCGATCTTGCGCCCGAAGCTCATCGCCATGATCCGCCCCACCACCGCGATCAGCGCATGCACGATGTGTTCGATCCACACGATCGTGATGCCATCGGCGTTCAGCTCGCGCACCTTCTCGATCAGTTCGCCCACCTCGGCCTCTGTCAGTCCGCCGGCGATCTCGTCGAGCAGCAGCACCGACGGCCGGGTCGCCAACGCCCGCGCCAGTTCCAGCCGCTTGCGGTCGAGCAGGCCCAGCGACGAAGCCTGTGCGTTCGCTTTGGCCAGCATGCCGGTGCGTTCGAGGGCGTCGGCGGCCAGGTCGGTGGCGTCCCGGCTGGCGAGCCGCGAGCCGTAGGTCGACGCCACCAGCACGTTCTCGAAGACCGTCAGCCCCTCGAACGGGCGCGGAATCTGAGCGGTGCGCGCCAAGCCGGCGTGACAGCGCCGGTGCGGCGGTTGGCGCGTGACGTCCACGCCTTCGATCAAGACCTGTCCTTTGTCGGGCTTGAGATCACCTGCGATCAGGTTGAGCAGCGTTGTCTTGCCGGCTCCGTTGGGGCCGACGATCCCGACCGCCTCGCCGCGTGCGACTGCGAAGCTGAGGTCTTCGATCACCGGTGCGCCGAACGACTTGCTGATGGCGATCACGTCGATCGCGGGTTCCGTCGTGGGCGCGATCGCGTTCGTATCGGTCATCGGGGGGCGAGGGTCGGGACGCGACGGCGCCGTGGCGCGGCGTCGGTCAGTAGGCGATCGGCTCCAGCGCGCCGTCGATCGTGATGCCGGGCAGTTGCTCGTTGGTGACGATCTTGAACTCGACGTCCCACTCGTCACTCGCCACCCACTGGCCGCCGACGAGTGGCGTCTTGGTGACGTGCGGCACCACGGGATTGGTGAAGTCGACCTTGCCGGCGATGGTCTCCAGATTCGTCGCGCCCATCGCGTCGAGCAGCGCCTGCTTGTCGGTCGCGCCATTCGCCCGCTTCAGGGCGTCGATCGCGACCTCGAACAAGGAGTGCACATAACCGACCGGCTGCGTCCACTGGCGGCCGGTGGCGGCCTCGTACGCGGCGGCGAGATCGGCCGACGTCTGCCCCGTGAGGCTCGACGTCGTCGGGTGGCGATCGGACCACCAGATCTCCGACGACAGCCCGATCGGGTTCGGGTACGCGGCGACCGCGCTGGGGAACAGCAGGCACTTGCCGAGCGTCACCGCCTTGGGCTGGAACCCTTGCTGCTGGCACTGCGTCCAGAAGGCGCCGAAGTCGGGCGGGATCATCACGCCCGTCACGATCTCGACACCGGCGTCCTTGAACTGCGAGATCTGGGCCGTGTAGTCGGTCGTGCCGAGCGGGAAGCGGCCAGGGTCGACGAGCGTGTAGCCGGCGGCGGTGAGCGCCGGCGGGAAGCCGACATTGGGGTCGCTCCACGCGTTGCCGTCGGGGTCGTCCGGCCACATCGCTCCGACCACGCCGCCCGGTGCGACGTCGTCCCACATCGCGAGGAAG
>DASQTR010000300.1:0-6671 GCA_035641795.1 Ilumatobacter sp. | reverse complement strand
GAAGCACCGCCGTTGCCGTCGACGCTCGCCGGTGTCATCTCGACGCTCGGCGGCGTCACCTCGGCAACCGCGGGCATCTGGACGACCGGCGTGGCCTCGGCCGGCACTTCGGGTGTTTCGGCAGGTACTTCGAGGACGCCTGCATCGGCCTCGACGGTTGGCTTCTTGGCGGTCGCCACCTTGGCGGTCGCCACCTTGGCGGGCGACTTCTTGACCTTCGGCTCGGGCTGCGGTTCCGGCGGTTGCTCGGCGCGCGTGAGACCGTCGCGGACCGCGCGCCGGCGGACCATGTCGCTGTAGGCCTCGTTGAGCGACGACGAGTGGCTCTTCACGGGCACGCCGAGGAGCTGGCACAGGTCGACTGCTTCGGCATTGGTCATGCCGAGCTCCTTGGCTAGTTCGTGTACCCGGATGTTCTTCGCCACGCTGCGATCAACCTTTCCTAATTCTCACGTCAAGTCTCGCACCGAGAGCCGGCACTTCCATCCTGGAGTTGCGGCCGGAGCTGTACGAGTTGTTCAGCGCCCACGGGCCGCCGCCAGGCGCGTGCGAACGCTTGCCTGCGAACGGCGACGTCGAAGCATTCGGCGCCGCACAGCCAGGCACCACGCCCGGCGCCGCTCCGGTCGACACGCGCCACGCCGTCGGCGCCGAGCACGCAACGGACGAGCTCGACCTGCGGACGCCGCGTACGGCAGCCGATGCAGGTTCGGATCGGGCCATGAGGATCACTGTGGCGCGCCATCTCCCGCTGGAGTCTCGCTCGCCTCGGGGACGACTTCGCCATCCCTCTGGACGTCAGCCTGCTCGACGTCAGCGTTCTCGAGGTCAGCCTTGTCATCGACAGAGTTGTCACCGTCGACCTTGTCACCGTCGACCTTGTCACCGTCCACCTTGTCACCGTCGGCCTTGTCACCGTCGGCAACGTCGGCGGCGGGGCCTCCGAGCTGCTCGACCCACTCGGCCTGGCTCATGACCGAGCCGTCGGCGGCGTGCCACTCCATGTCACCGGTCTCGGCATTGGCCACCCACTCGCCCTCGGCGTACTCGACGTCGTCGTCGGCGTAACCGCCGGCCGGCACGCCCTCGGCGACCTGCGTCTCCGAGCGGATGTCGACGCGCACGCCGGTGAGCCGTGCCGACAGGCGGGCGTTCTGGCCTTCGCGACCGATCGCCAGGCTCAGCTGGTGGTCAGGCACGATCACGTCGGCCTGTGTGCCGTCGTCGGAGATGTTCACCTGGCTGACCTTGGCCGGCGAGAGCGCCTTGGCGACGAAGTCGGGCAGCTCGTCGCTGAACGGGACGATGTCGATCTTCTCGCCGCGCAACTCGGTGACGACCATCCGCACACGCGCGCCACGGGCGCCGACACAGGCACCGACGGGGTCGACGTTGTGGTCGTTCGACCAGACCGCGATCTTCGTGCGGTGCCCTGGCTCGCGGGCGCAGGCCTTGATCTCGACGATGCCATCTGCAATCTCGGGAACCTCGAGCTCGAAGAGGCGCTTGATCAGGCCCGGATGCGTGCGCGACACGACGATCTGGGGCCCTTTGGCGGTCTTTCGGACCTCGACGATGTACGCCTTGCAGCGGTCGCCCGGCTGCGGCCGCTCGTACGGAACCTGCTCGGCCTGCGGCAGGAGCGCCTCGACGCGCCCGAGGTCGAGCAGCGTGTAGCGAGCGTCGGTCTGCTGGATGATGCCGGTGACGAGATCGCCCTCGCGATTGGCGTACTCCTCGAACTTGCGGTCGCGCTCGACCTCGCGGATGCGCTGGCCCATCACCTGGCGGAAGGTCTGGGCGGCGATGCGGCCCAGCTCGTCGCGCTTGGGCGTGTCGTCGCGCTCGTTGACCCAGTTGCCGTCCTCGTCGACGTCGTACGCGATGAACGTGAACTCCATCGTCTCGGGGTTGACCTCGACGACGACCTCGTCGGCGGCGCCCGGTCGCCGCTTGTACGCACTTGCGAGCGCGTCGACGAGCACGTGCAGCAGGGCGTCCTCCGACAGGCTCTTCTCCTGTGCGAGGAGGCGGATCGCCTCGCTCATGTCGAGATTGCTCACGATGGCTCCTCCACTGGCTGACGAATCCCTTTCGCTGATTGTGCCTGCTTGCGGTCACCGGACTTGCCGGGCTTCGGTTGCGGCCCCCACACGAACACGGTGCGGGCGCGGTCGATGCTGTCGATGTCGATCACGTGCTCGACGGGCTCGCCACCGCCCTCGACACGGATGGTCGCAGTGCGCTCGTCGGCCCCGATGAGCACTCCCTCCAGCCGGCGCTGTTCGGCCTCGACCTTTGCGAGACGAATGCTGACGGTCTTGCCGACCTCGCGCTGGAAGTGCGCCGGCGTGCGAAGGTTGCGCTCGAGGCCGGGGCTCGTGACCTCGAGCGTGTAGCGGCCGGGCACGGGGTCGGCGTGGTCGAGCTCACGCGAGATCAGGCGGGTGGCTAGCGAGAGTTGCTCGAGATCGACGCTGGCGGGCGTTCCCGGCCGTGTGTCGAGCGTGACGCGCAGCGTGCCACCGCGCTGCTCGACGTCGTAGAGGTCGAGACCGAGGTCACTGGCGATCGGGACGACGAGCTCACGGACACGCTGGATCATCGGTGTGTCGGTCATCTCGGTCGCCTCCTCTGCTGCGCTCTCGTCATCGTTCTCCAGGTCCATTCACAAAACAAGGCGTGGGCAGCGCCCACGCCTCTTCGGTGAACAACCAAATAGGGACCACGAAGTATAGACCAGTGGCGCAGGTAAGTTGCCCGGGTGCCCCGGGTGATGCGCATGTCGACGTTGTTCCTGCGGACCTTGCGGGACGACCCGAACGACGCCGAGGTGCCGTCCCACCGCCTGCTCGTGCGCGCCGGCTACATCCGGCGGGCCGCGCCCGGCGGCTTCACCTGGCTGCCCCTCGGCTGGATGGTCTATCGCAACGTCGAGAACATCGTTCGCGAGGAGATGGACAGGGCAGGTTTCCAGGAGGTTCATTTCCCCGCGCTGCTCCCGCGCGAGCCTTACGAGGCCAGCAACCGCTGGACGGAGTACGGCGACAACCTGTTCCGCCTCAAGGACCGCAACGGCAACGACTTCCTGCTCGCTCCCACCCACGAGGAGATGTTCACGCTGCTCGTGAAAGGCCTGTACTCGTCGTACAGAGACTTGCCGCTCTGCATCTACCAGATACAGACCAAGTACCGCGACGAGGCGCGCCCGCGGGCGGGTCTGCTGCGCGGCCGCGAGTTCGTGATGAAGGACTCGTACTCGTTCGACATCGACGACACGGGGCTGCAGCGCTCGTACGAGCGCCACCGCGAGGCCTACATCAAACTGTTCGACCGGCTCGGGCTCCCGTACGTGATCGTGTCGGCGATGTCGGGCGCGATGGGCGGCTCGGCGTCGGAGGAGTTCCTGGCGCCGAACGACGTCGGCGAGGACACGTTCGTGCGCTGCACGAAGTGCGACTACGCCGCCAACACCGAGGCAGTGCGCGTTCCCACCCCCGACCCGATCCCGCTCGACGGCCTGCCCCCGGCGCACGTGGAGGACACGCCCGACACGCCGACCATCCAGACGCTTGTCGACCACCTGAACGCCCATCCCGAGTACGTCGCCCCCAACGGGGCGTGGACGGCGGCGGACACGATGAAGAACGTCGTGGTGAAGTTGCGCCACCCTGACGGCACGCTCGAGCCGCTGGCGATCGGCGTTCCGGGCGACCGCGAGGTCGACCTCAAGCGGCTGGAAGCGCAGGTCGGTCCGGCTGAGGTGCTGACGTTCGAGGAGGCCGACTTCGCCGCCAACCCGGCGCTCGTCAAGGGCTACATCGGCCCCGGTGCGCTCGGCTCCGACGGCGCCTCGGGCATCCGCTTTCTCGTGGATCCCCGGATCGTCGACGGGACGCAGTGGGTCACGGGCGCCAACGAAACCGGCCGGCACGTGCTCGACCTTACGTACGGCCGCGACTTCACGGCCGACGGCGTGATCGAGGCCGCCGAGGTGCGCGACGGCGACGCCTGCCCGAACTGTGGCGGCCCACTCGAGATCGCACGCGGGATCGAGATCGGGCACATCTTCCAGCTCGGCCGCAAGTACGCCGACGCGCTGGGTCTGCAGGTGCTCGACCAGAACGGCAAGCAGGTCACGGTGACGATGGGCTCGTATGGCGTCGGGGTGTCACGCGCCGTGGCCGCGATCGCCGAGGCGGCGCACGACGAGCTCGGGTTGTGCTGGCCGCCGGCGGTCTCACCCGCCGACGTCCATGTGGTGATCGCCGGCAAGGAGGGCGGCCCGCAACGTCCTGCAGCCGACGCCTTGGTGGCGGCGCTCGACGCGGCCGGGCTGAGGGTGCTCTACGACGACCGTGACGGCGTGTCGCCAGGGGTCAAGTTCAAGGACGCCGAGTTGATCGGCGTGCCTACGATCGTGGTCGTCGGCCGCGGCATCGCCGACGACGGCTCGGGAGTGGTCGAGGTCAAGGACCGCAAGACGGGTGAACGCGTCGACGTCGGGCTCGACGACGTGGTGGGCCATCTGATCGCCCGCACCTGACGCGGGTACTCTGCGCTGATGCCGATCAGCAACGGTTTCAACCACGTCGCCACGCTGACCACCGATCTCGACCGGCACGCCGAGTGGTGGGGCCGGGTGTTCGGCGCCGTCGTCACGTTCAAGATGGACAAGAGCGACGAGCATCCCCGAATGTTCATTTTAGACGTCGGCGGCGGCGCCGCCCTCAACGTGTTCGAGGTGTCCGAGGACGAGATCATCGGCGAGCGTCGGCGGCAGGGCGGGCGCGGCGCGATCGACCATTTCGCGATCGCGGTGGACTCGCACGCGACGCTGGAGGCGGTCAAGCAGCGCCTGCTCGATGCCGGCGCCGACATCGGTGAGATCCAGCGTCTCGGTCCGGAGTGGTCGCTGTTCTTCCGCGACGTCGACGGCATGGAGCTCGAAGTCTGCGCCGCGGCAGAATGATCGTCGGTGTCTGGCACCGAGGCACTCGGTGTCAGACACCGGGCGGCAGTGGTCAGGCATCGAACGCGGCGGCACGAAACTGGCGGATGCCGTTGTCGAGCACCCAGTCATGGCCGCGTGCCGCCAGCGGCGGTGCCAACGTTCCCACCCACCGGGCAGGGCCGCTGCGGGCCGACAGATCCGAACGCAGCCGGAGCTCCGAACCTTGGCCGTCGTCGCCGAGCGTGAGCTCGGCCCATCCTTCGATGTCGCCCGACAAGCGGGCGTGGGTCGACCTGGCTTCGTCGACGTCGTCGAGGGCAATTAGGAACTCGAGCGTGTAGGGCAGCTGCGGCTTGACGACGCATCGCCACCGCTCGCCCGCCGCGAACGCATGGCCGTCGAAGACCCGCAACCACGGCCACCACTCGCGATAGCGGTCGACCCGCGTCAACGCCGCCCACAGCTCGCGGCGGGCCACGGCGAAGCGATAGTGACGGTCGGACCGGACGCCCACACATCCCACATTCGCGCGGCGGCTGCTCGGCTATTATGCCTGGCGTTTAGCACGCTGCCGCTAAACTCACGGCATGTCGGTCGAACGGTATGACCCGATCGCCAATCCCTACGCACCGGGCGCCGGCACGCCGCCCCCGGCGTTGGTGGGGCGCGACGGCATCATCGACACCGCCGACATCGGTATGCAGCGGCTCAAGGCGGCCCGCTCACACCAGCACATGATGATCACGGGTCTGCGGGGCGTCGGTAAGACCGTGCTGCTCGGCAAGCTGGCGGCGCTCGGCGAGCACAACGGCTTCCGCGTGATCAGAGTCGAAGCGGTCGGCGGCGACGACACGTTGCGCTCGTTGCTCCGGCAGTGCCGGCGCGTGGCCGAGAGCCTGGCGCGCGGGGGCAAGGTGCTGCGTGCGTTGCGGTCGATCGACTCGGTCTCGCTGACCGTGCTCGGCACGGGCTTCGAGGTCGACCGCGCCGACACGACGCCCGATCGCGACTCGCTCAGCGACGTCGTGATCGATCTCGCCGCGGCCGCCGCCGAAGACGACGCCGGCGTGATGATCGCGATCGACGAGGCGCAGCTGCTCGACCAGCACGACCTGCGGCGCGTGCTCGCCGGCGTGCACCGCTGCGGCCAGGACGGGCTGCCCCTGTTCTGCGTGCTCGCCGGTCTACCCAATCTGGTCGGCGATGTCGCCAAGGCGGCGACCTATGCGGAGCGCATGTTCATGGTCTCGGAGCTCGGCCCGTTGACGCCCGACCAGGTCACCGTCGCCGTGCTCGAGCCGGCACGGGAGCTCGGCGTGGAGTGGGCGCCGGCGGCCACGGAGGCGATCGTCGATCGCTCCGACGGCTTCCCCTTCTTCGTCCAGACGTGGGCGTACCACACGTGGAACACCGCCCACGACGAACCGATCTCGTCCGCCGACGTCGATCGCGCCGCACCCGCGGCCGAGCAGGCGCTCGACGCCGCCTTCTTCGCTGCCCGCATCGCCCGCATCCCCGCGTCAGAGGTCGCCTACGTCCAGGCACTTGCCGGCCTCGGGCCGGGACCGCACCGCTCGGGCGCGGTCGCCGAGGCGATGGGCATGGGCACGTCCCAGGTCGGCGCCTTCCGTGATCGACTGATCGGAGAGGGCGTGATCTACGCGCCGCGGTACGGATGGGTCGAGTTCGCGATCCCGCACTTCGACCAGTACGTGCG
>DASQTR010000299.1:0-4493 GCA_035641795.1 Ilumatobacter sp. | reverse complement strand
AAGGCTCGGCGGCGGAGATAAGGAAGGCGCGCGATCTGCTCGAAAGCCAGTACCTGGGCAACGGCGAGCGCGCATCAATAGCCGTGTAGTGGGCCGCGGATTGATGTCTGGCACGCCGATCCGTGGGCTGCCAAACGCGCTACAAAGCCGCATGCCTGACGGGCGGCGGCCGACAGCTTGGTGCCAGGCACCCAGTCATGCGACGGGCCAGGTAGATCACTGGGGTGCCAGGCACCGGAGCGACCGAGCCGGTGCATCGGGTAGCCATATGCCGTGTCAACCTTTCTGCTGCCGCTGGAACCGGTCACGTCGCTCGGCGTGTACCTCGCGACCGGCGGCCGCGCCGGGGTGGAGGCCGCCCAGCGGATCGGACCCGCAGAGACGATCGAGACGATCACTCGCTCCGGACTGCGCGGTCGCGGCGGTGGTGGATTCCCTACCGGTCGCAAGTGGGCGGGGATCGCCGGCCAGACCGGCACGCGGCGCTACGTCGTGTGCAACGGCGCCGAGGGCGAGCCCGGCACGTTCAAGGACCGGGCGCTGCTGCGAGCGAACCCGTATCAGCTCGTCGAGGGTGTGATCATCGCCGCCTTCGCGGTTGGTGCCGACGAGGCCTTCATCTGTCTCAAGGCCAGCTTCGAGCGGGAGCTCGAGGGCGTCACCCGTGCCGTGCAGGAGATGCAGAGCGGAGGCATCTGCACCGACTGCACGGTGAACATCGTCGCCGGGCCCGACGAGTATCTGTTCGGAGAGGAGAAGGCGATGCTCGAGGTGATCGAGGGCAAGCCGCCGCTGCCGCGATGGTTCCCACCATACGAGCACGGCCTGTTCGCGTCAGGACCACAGGAGGGCTGGGAGTCAGGTGCCGGGAGGCCTCGCAGCGGTGGTCCGAATCCGACCCTCGTCAACAACGTCGAGACGCTGTCGAACGTCCCCCACATCCTTGCCAAGGGTCCCGACTGGTTCCGGTCGATGGGCACCGCGGAATCGCCAGGAACGATCGTGACCACCGTGGTGGGTGACGTCGTCGCGCCCGACGTGGGCGAGGTGGAGCTGGGCACGCCGCTGCGGGCGGTGATCGATGCCGTCGGCAGCGGTGTCCACCCCGGTCGCGCCGTCAAGGCGGTGTTCTCCGGCGTCGCCAATCCGGTCGTCACCGCCGACCACCTCGGCGCCTCGGTGAGCTACGAGGGATTCGCCGCACTGGGTAGCGGCATGGGCGCCGCCGGGTTCATCGTCTACGACGACACGGCGTGCATGGTCGACGCCGCGTACCGCATGTCGCGCTTCCTCTACATCGAATCGTGCGGGCAATGTCCGCCGTGCAAGATCGGGTCGGGCGAGATCACCACGCTCCTCGAGCGAATCGAGACCGGTGCCGGCCAGGACACCGACATCGCCAACATCCAGGCTTGGCTCGACCGTGTCACCGACGGCAACCGCTGCTACCTCGCGGTCGAGGAACGGCTGGTGGTGAGCAGCATCCTGCGCGCCTTCGGCGACGAGTTCGTCGAACACATCGTGCGCCACGCCTGCCCGCGCCCGGAACGACGGCCGATTCCCAAGTTGCTCGACCTTGCGAACGGCGTCGCCACCTACGACGAGCGGTTCTGGTCGAAGCAACCCGACTGGACGTACGGTGACTGACACCCGATGCGCGGTCAGATGCCTTTCGGCGACGACTCGAACCTGGCGACGTCGTCGGGCTCGCCCTGGATCACAACGCGGGCGTGGTCGGTCGTCCTGCCGAAGGCGACAAGCGTTATCTCCGAGGGCTCGCCGACGACGTGTACGGCCGGCTCGCCCTTCTTGACCACGACGTCACGCCGGCCGGCGGCGCGTAGAACCACACCGACCGAACAGCGCCGGAACATCATGCGACCCATGGGGTTCGTCAGTCCCGCCCACAGCGCGTCTTCGCGGTCGACGTCGGTCGGGCGCGGCTGCCAGTCGGTTTGCGCACGTCGAACATCCTCGTGGTGGACGTAGAGCTCGAACATGTTTGCACGGTCGCCGAGGACCGGGAGCGCGAACACGCTCCACCACGGTGGGCCGCTGCGGAACGTGGCGATCAACTCGTGGAACGGCTGCTCCGCGACCTGCGCCATGACCCTCGACGTGTGCGCCGAGAAGGGACGCACGAGGATGCCGACCGCCGCGTCGGGACGGCGCTCGCGCAGCACAAGATGGGCGATCATGTCGCGCGTCGTCCAGCCGGCGCACAGGGTTGGCTGGTCAGGGCCGAGTTCGAGGAGCGTGTCGCAGATGCCGTCGCGCTCCTGCTTGGCGACGCTCATGTCGGTCACCGTACCGCGGCGTCCGAGCATTCCGTTGGGCTGAGGTAGGGTCCGTCGACCACACGGGTTACTGGAGGTTGCAATGAATCGTTGGCGTGTCGCAGCGGTTGTCGCTCTCGGAGCGGTTTCGTTCGTTTCGGTGGCGTCGGTGGCGTCCGCCGACCCGCCCGGTGACGGGCGAGGGCAGCAGAGCGCGAAGACGACCGACGTTCAGATCCTCGCTCTCAACGACTTCCATGGCCAGTTGCGTCCACCTGACTCCACGAGCTCGGGCGGTCGCATCGGCACCACGCCGGCGGGCGGCGCCGAGTTCCTGGCGAGCTACGTCCGCGACCTCCGCGCGACGAACCCCAACACGCTTTTCGTATCGGCGGGTGACCTGATCGGGGCCACGCCGCTGATCTCGGCGATCTTCCACGACGAGCCCTCGATCGAGGTGATGAACATGATGGGCCTCGACTACAACGGCGTCGGCAACCACGAGTTCGACGAGGGCGCAGCCGAGCTGACGCGAATGCAGGAGGGCGGCTGCCATCCGGTCGAGGGCTGCTTCGGTGGCGACGGCTTCGAAGGGGCCGACTTCCAGTTCCTGGCGGCCAACGTGACCTACAAGGCGACCGGCGACACGATCTTCCCGCCGTATGCGATCCATGAGTTTGCGGGCGTCGACGTCGCCGTGGTCGGCATGACACTCGAGGGCACACCGAGCATCGTGACGGCGGCTGCGACCGCCGACATCGACTTCCACGACGAAGCTGACTCGGTGAACGCTCTGGTGCCCGTGCTGAGGGCGCAAGGTATCGAGACGATAATCGTCCTGCTTCACGAGGGCGGGTCGGCCAACGCGGCGCTCAACGAGACAACCGTCAACGGGTGCAACAACCCGTGGACCGTTTCGGGGAGTGCGGCGATCACCGATGTCATCACCCGGATGGACCGGGAGATCGACCTGGTCGTGACCGGGCACACGAACTGGGGGCTCAACTGCCCCGACTTCGCGGGGACCGGCATCATGGTGACCGGCGCCGCATCGGTCGGCCGAGTCGTCACCGATGTCGACCTGACGATCAGCCGGGCGACCAAGGAGATCGTGACAGCCCGGATCAACAACGTCATCGTGAGGCGAGACACGAAGCCTGCGGCTGCCGATGTCACGGCGCTGATCAACCACTACGGCGAGATTGCGGCACCGACCGAGAATCGCGTGCTCGGCACGGCCTCGGCGCCGTTGAGCCGCACCGCGAACGCCGCAGGCGAGTCGTCGCTCGGCGACATCATCGCCGACGCCCAGCTGTGGGCGACCTCCGGCCCGAGTTGGCCCGCTGTGAATGGGGCTCCTGCGGTCGTTGCATTCATGAACGCTGGCGGTATCCGTGCCGACATCAATGCCGGGGAGATCACGTACGGCGAGGCGTTTAGCGTGCAACCGTTCGCCAACGTGCTCGTCACGATGGACATGACCGGCGCCCAGATCGACGCGTTGCTCGAACAGCAGTTCCAGGGCGGCAACGGCGTGCTCCAGATCTCAGGTTCACTGACCTACGAACGATCGACCAGTGCCTTGCCGGGCAGCAAGGTCTCGAACGTGCGAATCAATGGCGTGCTGATCGATCCAGCGGCGACGTATCGGGTCACCGTCAACAACTTCCTGGCCGACGGTGGTGATAACTACTCGGTCTTCAGGCAGGGAACCGAGCGCTTCGTGGGCGAGATCGACCTCGACGCGTTCGCCCGCTATATCGAGTTCCTCGGCACCGTGGACCCAGGCCCGCAGAACCGGATCACGATCGTTCCGTAGTCAGCGACCGCTAGTAGTAACAGCGTCGGCCGCCGACCCCGCAGCCGGCGCTACCGAGAATCAGGAAGATCAGCCCGACGATGAGGACGATGATGCCGATGGTCCACAACTCGGGATGCTCAGCACCAGTCCAAGGACCAGCAGGATGAGTCCGACGATGATCATGTTCCGCCGGTAACCCGTCGGGCGCTCGCCGAGACGCTGAAACCCGATCCGCGTCGTGCGCACGCTCGCGCGAAGGGCCGGCGATAGTCACCGACTGACTAATGTGCCGGTGATGCGCGGTACCCATCGGAATTTGTTCTCGGCTGCGGTGTTGCTCGTGCTCGTATCCGCGTGTGGCGAGGACGACGGCGCGGAGTCGACCGGTGCCGTGACGGTGTTCGCGGCGGCGTCGT
>DASQTR010000298.1:0-6636 GCA_035641795.1 Ilumatobacter sp. | reverse complement strand
CCGCCACAGCGCGTCGCGTGCCGTCGGGTCGTGCGGTAGCCACGTCGCCCACGTCATGACGTCGACGAACGGCTTCGAGATCGCGGCGTCGGACCAGTCGAAGATGACCGTGCGATCCCCGGCGAGCCTGACGTTGCCCGGATGAAAGTCGCCGTGAACCAGTACATCGGGGAGGCCCAGCTGCTCGACCTGCGCCACGGCGTCGACGAGCCAATCGACGATCCGCTCGCCCCTAGCGCTGTCGACTTGGAGCCACTCGGCGAGCATCGGATCGTCGAGCACATTCGCCAAGTCATCGGGGATCTCGATCACCTGGCGGCGCGTGCAGCCGGCAGCCAGCAGTTCTGCATCTCGGTCACGCGCAACCGCCTGCAGCCGAGCGAGGTGTTCGAACGCCGGCCGATGCCCGTGCTCGTCCGGGGCCGCCTCACCGGGCAAGTCCTCGAGCAGCATCCAGCCTTCGCCCTCGTCCCACGCCACGACACCTGCCGTCGCGCCCGGCGTCAGCGCGGCGATGAACGCCGTCGCTGACGGCTCGTTGCGAAAGTGCTCGCACAACGCCTTGAACCAGTAGCGGCCGTCGCCCGTTTCGACACGCATCACCGCCGAGATCCCCCAGTGGCGGTGCTGCACGATCGCGGTGGCGGGTGAGAGTCGCGCAGCTGCCAGCGTTCGCTCGATCCACGCACAGGCACGCTCGTACCAGTCGGGCCGCGTCCACGGCGCCCGAAGCGGGTCGGGTGCGGCATGGCCGAGCCGTTCGGCGATCCATTCGGCGAAGCGTGGGTCGAGCTCGGGATCGATCGAAAGCGCCCCCCTCTCGACGTCGATCTCGTGCCAACCGTCCGGCGCGCTCCATCGCGCGGCCGGCTCGGTCAGCTCGACGTAGGCCGGGACGATGTCGTCGACGGCGTACGACCGGCTCTGATCGATGTAGAAGTCGACGACATGACCGTCGAGGCCGAGCGACGGCAGCACGGTGCGTGCCACGGCCCCGACGGTCGTGTCGCCGGGCTCGATCGTCAACCGGGCCGTCGGCACATTGCCGTCGCCGTCGACCATGATCGACTTCGGCGAACGCCCGGGCACGACGAGCCGGACGATCCGGAGCTCCTCGTCCACGCGTCAGTCGACGAGGTCGTCATGATCGTCGGCGAACTGCGGCGGCCGACCCTCGAGGTTGGCGGTGATCGCCTCCACCTGGTTGGGCGAGCCGATCAACGAGGCGATCACGCGTCGTTCGTCGGCGAAATGTTCAGCCGCACCGGCGGCGAACATGCGGTTGAACAACCGCTTGGCGCCGCGAACGCCGTTCGGGTTGCGCCCCGCGATCTCATGTGCGAGCGCCAGCGCGTCGTCGTAGGGCCGGTCGCTGAGACGCGTCACCAGCCCGAGCGCGAAACCCTCGCGCGCGTCGAACAGCCGTGCTGTGTACGTGAGCTCGCGGGCGAGGTCGCTGCGCACCAGCCGCGAAAGCATGAACGTGCCGGTCATGTCAGGCGTGATGCCCCAGTGCAGTTCACGCACCGACAGCTTCGTGTCGGGGTGGGCGATCCGGACGTCCGCGCCCAGCGCGAGCTGCAAGCCGCCACCAAGGGCGTGCCCGTGCACGGCCGCGATCACCGGCATCGGCAACTCCTGCCACACCCAGCAGATCTGTTGCGCCAGATGCGTGATCGCGCCCTCGGCCACCGCACCGGGGTTGCCGCGGTCGCGATCCGCCCCCGTGCCCTGCCCGCCGGCCATCTCGCCGAAGATCGAGAAGTCGAGCCCGGCGCAGAACGACTCCCCCTCGCCAGAGAGCACGACCGCGCGGATGCCCTGCTCGCTCTTCAGCCGCTCACCGGCCTCGGCGATGGAAGCGAACTGCTCACGGTCGAGCGCGTTGCGCTTGTCGGGCCGGTTGAGCCGCACGTCGGCGATGCCGTCGGCGATCGAGATCAGGACGCGATCTGACACCCGCGCAGTATCGCGCTACCGGCGGTTCGGCCCGACGCTGCGCCTGGGGTTCCCTCCGCGCCGCCCACCCTGTGCGTTGCTCCCGCCACGGCCGGCGGGAGAGATGCGTTGATCGTGAAGCTGTCGGTAGGGTGCCGCGTACGGCTGCCTGTTTGGGACACACCCGTTTCGTGCACGAGTCGTGAGTGAGGGGGGCCTGATGCAGGACCCGATCGACGTTTCGTTGGCGCGACTCAGCCGTCATCTGGTGGGCGACTCGACCTTGGCCGACACACTGGCGAGAGTATGCGAGGCGGCCCTGGCGGGCGTTCCGCCGGCGATCTACGTCGGGATCTCGATGACCGTCGACGGCAAACTCGGCACCTACGTGTTCTCCCACCCGGAGGTGATCGACATCGACTACACGCAGTACGAAACGGGGGAAGGGCCGTGCGTCGACGCCTTCCACTCCGGCAAGGTGGTGCTGGTCGGGTCGACACGAAACCCGGGCCCATACCCAGAGTTCCGCGCCGTCGCCGATCGGTACGGGATACACACCGTGTTGGCATTGCCGATGACTGCCGAGGGGTCGACGGTCGGCGCGCTCAACCTGTTCGCCCAATGCGAGCACGCGTTCGACGAGCGAGCGATCAGCGACGGATCCTCGTTCGCCCGGCAGGCCGCGTTCGTGCTCGCCAACTCGAAGGCCTATTGGGACGCCCGTGACCTCAGTGAGAATCTAACCGTGGCGATGGCATCACGAGCTGAGATCGAACAAGCCAAGGGCATCATCATGACAACCATGGGCGTCGGCGCCGACGAAGCGTTCGCAACGTTGCGCGCGCAGTCCCAGCACGAGAACGTGAAGGTACGCGAGATCGCTGCCGAGATCGTCCAAAAGTCGCGGCGCGAGCACCAGTAAGCGGTATCAGCGACGCCCGGCGTCAACGAGTTCGCCGTGCTGCGGGGCGCCAGAGCTATCGAGTCGTCACCAGTCGTCCATCCTGGATCACGGTGTTGACGCGGTCGCCCAGACCCGACATCGCGAGCGGATCGCCGTCGAGCACCACGAGATCGGCGCGCTTGCCGGGTTCGATCGTGCCGCGGTCATCGAGCACACCGAGCAGCTCGGCCGCTGTGCGAGTGCTCGCGACGAGGGCGTCCGTCGGCG
Source organism: Ilumatobacter sp. (assembly GCA_035641795.1). GTDB lineage: Bacteria > Actinomycetota > Acidimicrobiia > Acidimicrobiales > Ilumatobacteraceae > Ilumatobacter. The sequence goes on along the minus strand of DASQTR010000298.1, from coordinate 3,527 downwards.
ACATTCCGCAGAGTGTCATCTGCTCGAGCTCGCGGAGGTTCTCGCCGTGTGGCACGACGCCGCTGTCGGTCCCCATCGCCACCTTCACGCCCGCCGCGATCGCGCGAGCGATCGAATCGCGGTGCGACTCCATGACCAGCTTGGTCTTGTCGATCGCGTACTGCGGCACGTTGACGCCGCGGTCCGCGGCCTCGAGTACGCCCATCGGCGCCACCAACGTGGGCACCAGGTACGTGCCACGGTCCAACATCATCTCGATCGCCTCGTCGTCGAGGTAGATGCCGTGCTCGATCGAGCGGATGCCGGCGCGCACGGCGGACTTGATGCCGTCGGTCGCCTGGGCGTGGCTCATCACCCACCTCCCTGCCGCGGTCGCCTCGGCGACGAGCACGTCGAGCTCGTCGTCGCGGAAGTGGCCGTGGCGCGGGTCGTCACGTGGCGACAGCACGCCGCCGGACGTGCACACCTTGATCACGTCGGCACCCGCGCGGACGAGCTCGCGCACTTTCCGGCGCATCTCCTCGGCGCCGTCGACCACGTTCGACGGACGCCCGGGGTGTTCGGTCAGCAGGGTCGGCATGCCGGCGCCGCACACCTCCCAACTGTCGCCGTGGCCGCCGGTCTGGCTGAGAATCGTGATCGAGATCAGCATCGACGGACCGGGAACCAGACCACTCGCCTGGGCCTCCTTGACGCCGAGGTCCGACCCGCCCGCTTCCCGAACCGTGGTGACGCCGGCCGCCAACGTGCGCGCCATGCGCTCGGCGGCGAGGAAGAAGTTCATCGAGAACGGCGTGCGCACTGGGCTCAACGGGTCGAGGTCGCCGTCTGCCATGAAGTGCACGTGGCTGTCGATGAATCCGGGCAAGACGGTGCGGCCGCCGCAATCGATCTCGTCATCGCCGTCGAGACCGGCGCCGACGGCCACGATCCGGCCGTCCTCGATCACCACGTCGCCGGAGGCAGGTGCCGACCCGCTGGCGTCGAACACGTCACCACCGCGCAGCACAGTTCTCATCGGTTGGACCGTACCCGCGCAGTCACCGCGAGACCGTCGTCATGGGTGGAAGTCATGGGTGGAAGTCATTGCTGGTGCCAAGGGTCGTGCGTGCATGCGCCCCGGCCGCGCCTGAGAGACTCCTCCGCATGCGACTGAACCTTTCCGCCGACGAGGTGCTGACGACGACACGTTCGGTCCGCAAACGGCTCGACTTCGATCGCCCGGTCGAGCGCGAGATCGTCCTCGAGTGCCTCGACATCGCGCTCCAGGCGCCCACCGGCTCGAACAGTCAAGGCTGGCAGTGGGTGTTTGTCGAGGACACGGACAAGAAGCAACAGCTCCGCGACATCTACCGTGAGAACTTCCGCATGTACCGCGACATGCCGCGCCCGAAGTACGAGGAGGGCGACCCGCGCGCCGGCCGTCAAGATGCCGTCATCGACTCGGCGGACTACCTCTCGGAGAACTTCCACAAGGCGCCCCTGCTCTTGATCCCGTGCCTCAAGGGCAAGCCCGACGCGCTCGCCGGAAGCGCCGGGTTCTGGGGGTCGCTGCTACCCGCGGTGTGGAGCTTCATGCTTGCGCTTCGCGAGCGCGGCATGGGCTCGGCATGGACGACACTGCACCTCATCAATGCCGGCGAGCAGCGCGCCGCCGAGCTGCTGGGCATCCCGTTCGAGCGCTACAGCCAGGCCGGCCTGTTCCCGATCGCATACACGCAGGGCACCGAGTTCAAGCCGGCCAGCCGCCTACCGGCATCGCAGCTCGCGCACTGGGACCAGTGGTGACGAGTGTGTCAACGCAGATCGGCTAAGAATCACCCGTGAGCGACGTTCCACCACCACCGCCACCGCCACCCCCGCCGCCACCGCCGAGCGACTACCCCGGCAACTACTACGGCGCCGCGGGCGCCGACGTTCGCGAGCACCCCGCCGGTACCACGGTGCTGGTGCTCGGCATCCTGAGCCTCGTGATCTGCGGACTGCTCGGCCCGATCGCGTGGGTGAAGGGCAACACCGCCAAGCGTGAGATGGAGGCCCAACCCGGAGTCCAGTGGTCGAACCGTGGCTCGATCACCGCGGGCCGGATCTGCGGCATGATCGCCTCGATCCTGCTGATCGTCGGCGTGGTGGCGTTCGTGGTGCTGGTCGCGACCGCGAGTTAGTAGGACCGATCAGCCGTTGTCGACGAGGCGCAGGCCCGTCGGTACCGACGACGGTCGGTCGTTGGGGAGGTCGACGACGAACTCGGTGCGGTGGGCCGCGAACAGGTGCTCGCTCATCAGGACCGGCCGTCCGGTCGTGTCGGTCGTGACGCGTCGGCACTTCAGCAACGGCGATCCGGCCGGAACCGCCAGCAGTTCGGCGTCGGGCGGTTCGGCCAGGTCGGCGCCGATCGTCTGCGTTGCCCCGCGCAGCTCGATGTCGAGCAGCTCGTAGAACGGGCGACGCTCGACGTCGGCCATCGAGAGATGTTGGCCGAGGTCGGCCGGGCACCACACGGTGACGACTGCGAACGGCTCACCATCGGCGAGGCTGATGCGCTTCACCCGCAGCACGCGGTCGGCACCCAGCTCGGCCGCCACGTGCGCAGGCGGCTTGACGAACTCGAAGTCGATCACCCGCCGCTCGGCGCCCAAGCCCGAGGTCTCGAGCTGCGACTCGATCGTCAGCAATCGCTCCAGACGTTGGCGCACGGGCTCGGTGGCCACGAACCATCCGAAGCCCTGGCGGGCAGCGATCAGACCTTCGTCGCGCACGAGCTCGAGCGCGCGTCGCACGGTCACGCGGCTCGCATCGAACTCCGCCGACAGCTCCGACTCGCTGGGCAGCACCGACCCCGGCGGGGCGGCACGGGCGCGCCGCCGCAGCTCGTCGGCGATCTCCTGGTAACGAATCCGGCGCATCGGCCTGCTTTCTCGACCTCTTGGCGTGTTTGCTCGAACTTGTATTATAGTTGTCTACATGAGTAGGAGCGCCAGCACGCCGATCGAGCTCGTCGAGTCCGTCTACGCCAAGCTGCCCGAGAACGTCCAGCTCGGGCGCGAGCGACTCGGCAGACCGCTCACGCTGTCGGAGAAGGTGCTGATCAACCACCTCGTCGACGCCCGCGGCCAGCAGATGGAGCGCGGCGCGAGCTATGCCGATTTCAAGCCCGACCGCGTGGCGATGCAGGACGCCACCGCCCAGATGGCCTTGCTCCAGTTCATGACCGCGGGGTTGCCGGAGGCGGCGGTGCCGACCACCGTTCATTGCGACCACCTGATCCAGGCGAAGGTGGGGGCCCAGATCGATCTCGGTGTTGCGGTCGACACCAACCGCGAGGTCTACGACTTCCTGAAGAGCGTGTCCGCCAAGTACCAGATCGGCTTCTGGGGACCCGGCTCGGGGATCATCCACCAGGTCGTACTCGAGAACTACGCCTTTCCGGGCGGGATGATGATCGGCACCGACAGCCACACCCCGAACGCCGGCGGCCTCGGAATGATCGCGATCGGGGTCGGCGGTGCCGATGCCGTCGACGTGAT
>DASQTR010000297.1:0-3609 GCA_035641795.1 Ilumatobacter sp. | reverse complement strand
CCCGCCGGCGCCGAGCTCGTAGCCGCCGTAGCGACCGGGTGTGCTGGTGATCGGGTAGCCGAGGTCGCGCAGCCTGGTGACGTCGCGGCGAAGGGTTCGAGTGGTGATCTCCAGCCGTCCGGCGAGGTCGTCGGCATTCCAAGACGGACGCGTGCTGAACATCGTGAGCAGACGCAACAAGCGGGCGGGGGTGTCCATTGGCACACCACACTTGCACGGATTGCGGACGTCTTCTGTCCACGAACTTCGTCAAAGTTACAAGCATGAGTTTCGCCAACTACGATCTTCTCCTGTCCGCCATCGACCACGAGCGCAGCCACCGCAGCAGGCAGCCGGCGTACCTGCGGATCGTGCGTCGCGAGCCAAGGTCGCGTCCCGCCAACGGCCGTCCGCGCAGCCTCCCGCGCGGACGGCCGACGGGGCCACCGGAAGCGACGTGAGACGGCTACAATCAGCGCCTCCTAGCAGGCCGTTCGCGAGTGTGAACCACCTGCTGGGGGCGCATAGCTCAGTTGGTTAGAGCACCTGCCTTACAAGCAGGTGGCCGGGGGTTCGAGTCCCTCTGCGCCCACCGCTATCGACTGGCCGAAGCACACCGTTGGGGTATCTGCTGTCGCTGACCGCAGCAGCGATTTCCTTCGATATCCAGTCCGATGCCACTTGAGCCCAAACTCCAATACTCGAGCGGCTGACTAGTGTCGGCGTGCTGCTTGTCGAAGGGAGCCGACTGTTATGGCCGTCTTGCGGGATCGTCCCTACACGCAGTTCAACTTCCTTGTCGACATTGGGACTGGTGATCCGAGTGGGCCTGATGGCGGGTTCGAGACCGTCACTGGTCTCGAAACCTGGGTCGACCTGATCGAGTACCGCAACGGCAACTCGAAGGAGAATTCGCCGATCAAGCTCACCGGCCTCAACCGCGTGTCCGACGTGACGCTCAAGCGTGGGCTAATTGGATCGCTGAGCCTCTACCAGTGGTTCAACGACATCCGCAATGGCAATCAGAACGCGCTTCGCACGGTCACGATCTCCCTTCAAAACGAGGACCACACGGAGATCGCGATGTCCTGGAGGCTGCTACACGCTCGCATCACGAAGTACTCGGCACCCGACTTCAACGCTCAAGGCAACGACGTGGCGATCGAGACGATCGTGCTCAGTCACGAGCGGCTGGAGATCGAGTAGGCGTGGCGATCCAGCGCCGCGACCCCTACCGCAACTTCAACTTCCGTGTCGCGATCGGCGGTCGAGCGAGAGCGAATGACGGCTTCAGCGCAGTCCGGTTGCCGACACTGCTCACGCGTCCGGACGTCGCCGTTGACGCCGAAGAGGCACTTGGCGAGGATTCGTCACACCTCGTCCTGCGGCGTGGCTTCACCGGCGCCCTGGACCTCAATGAATGGTGGATGCAAGAACGCGGCCCGAAGGGCTCGCGCGGCCGGATCGTCACCGTCGAGCTCCTCGACGAGACGAACACGGAGGTCGCGGTGGCGTGGCGCTTCACGGGTTGCCGACCAGTTGCCCTGCACTACTCGTCGCTCGACGCGCTCGAGTCGGCGGTCGTCACCGAGACGATCGTGCTGGCCTTCGACGACGTCGAAATGTCGTGACCGGGCCTCAATCCCGCTCGAAGACCTCTCGAACGAACCTCGTCAAGTCTTCGGCGAAGCGTGCCGGTTGCTCCCAGCGCGGGGTGTGTCCGATCCCGGCGTAGACGGCCAGCGCGGCGTTCGGGATCGTGCTCGCTAGCTGCTCCTGCAGGGCACGGCTGACGAGATCATCGGCGTCGCCCCACACGAGCAGGGTTGGCGCCTCGATCGTCGAGAGCTCTGCCACATCGTCGTACTCGAGCAGGCGGGCGAACGTCTCCTTCCACACGCCGGCCGGTACCGCGAGCACGTCGTCGACGAGTGCTTCCACGAGCTCGGGCGGCAGGTTCTCGGATGACGTGTCGGTCACGACCGCGCGTGCGAAGTCGGGATCGATCGGGTCGACCAGGTTGGCCACGACGGACTCGACGAACTGGATCAACTTGGCGTCGTTCCCGAGCGCCGTCGGTGACGCTTCCAAGACCAGACCTGCGACTCGATCGGGATGGTCGAGTGCGGCGCGCCGGACGACGAGGCACGAGCCCGAGTGGCCGGCGAGCACAGCGCGTTCGATGCCGAGTGCATCGAGCAACGCGACGACATCACCGGCGAAGTCCTCGACTCGATACCCCGATTCAGGCTTGTCGGACCCGCCGTGGCCGCGCTGCGACACCGCAATCGCTCGGACCTCGCGAGGCAGCCGGTCGAGCACCGGCTGGTACGAGCGCCAGGCGTCGGTCGGTCCGGGAAGCAGCACAACGGGCAGACCGTTGACATCACCCTGCTCGTAGTACGACAGCGTCAGCCCCGACTCGAGCTTGGCCGACGGCATGGCGGGACTCTAGGTCCGGGCGCCATCGCACCACTTGGGCCGGCCCGATCCTCCGGCGCCTTGCTCTTGCTCACTACATTGAGCGCCGAGGAATCGGGGACACGGGAGGACCAGTGGACGACTCGAGAATCGACGCCGCGCAACCGACCTACTGGCCGGAGATCCGCACGTTGCTGCTGGCGGCGATGTGCTTCTTCGTGTTCACGATCGGGATCGGCATCCTCAACGGGACCGATCTCGTGGACTTCGAGCATCAGCGACTGCTCGGGCACGTGCACAGCGGCACGCTCGGATGGCTCACGCTGTCGGTGTTCGCCGCCTCGTTGTGGCTGTTCGGCGAGGACGTCCGCGACGAGAAGGCGGTCTCACGTGTCCGGATGATGATGTGGGCGGCGATCGTCGCCTTCGGGCTGTACGTCGTCGCCTTCACGACCACGTACAACGAGTTCCGCCCGGCGATGGGTGCCGTCTCCACGCTCGTGATCGCCGCCTTCTTCGTATGGATCGCGATGCGCGCCCGCCACATCCCACTCGGCGTGCCACACATCGGATTCCTCGCCGCTGTGGCGACGTCCGTCGTAGGGGGTGTGCTCGGCATTCTGTGGGGGCTGATGCTGGCGACCGGCGACCAGTACCTACCGACCGGCGGTGAAGACGCGCATCCGGCGATCATGGTCGTCGGTTTCCTGTTTCCTGTGGCCCTCGCCATGATCGAGTGGGCGTTCACGTTCCCGAGTCCTCCACCGGCGAACCGGCTCGGCGTGATCCAGATGGCCTTCCCGTTCGCCGGCGGCATCATCCTGGCGCTGTCGCTGCTGCTCGACGTCGACGCGCTGGCGCCGGTGGCGATCCTGCTCGAGGTCGTCGGCGTCGTGATCTTCGTCGTACGGATGTGGCGCAACTTCAGGAGCGTGCGGATCACCGAGCCGTCCTCGGGCCGATGGGCCCTCTTCTCGGCCATCGCATCAGTCTGGGTGATCGGTCTCGCGCAGTACTTCATCATCCAGTACGAGGGTGACTTCGATCTCGTCCCCGAGAACGAGATCCTGGCCCTCGACCACTCGCAGTTCATCGGCTCGATGACGGCTGCAGTGTTCGCGATGCTCATCGCCGCGACCGGGGCGCGGATCGCCGCAGGCCTGCAGCACCTCGTGTTCGGCATGGTGACGATCGGCCTGACGGTTTTCG
>DASQTR010000296.1:0-2090 GCA_035641795.1 Ilumatobacter sp. | reverse complement strand
GTGTCAACGTGGTCACTCATCGCTGGCAGGGCCAAGACGGCCAGCGCATCGAGCGCCAACACCGCCTGCGCGTCTACACGGCCACCGAGATCGACCACATGTTGCGGAGCGCAGGGCTGCGACCGACGGCATGGTTCGGCGGCTTCTCCCTGAAGCCGTTCGATCACACGTCGCGGCGGCTCCTCGTCGTCGCCGAACGGCTGCCCTGATCGTCGAAGGCATACTCACGGCCATGGCAGAGAGCATCGTGATCGAGGCCAACCAGAGTGGGCGGCTCTGGACGGAGGACCCGGATCAATGGCGAAGCCTCTGCACACAAGGCGGCTGCCCGGTCTGCGACACGGGTCCACCACGCTCGGAGATCCTCGCCGAGACGCCGAGTTGCTGGATCACAGCCGCGTCAGAAGCGAGTCTTCCCGGTTACGTGTGTGTGACCTCGAAGCTGCATGTGATCGAACCGTACGACCTGTCCGAAGACGACCAAGTCGCGTTCTGGCTCGATGCAATGACGGCTGCCCAAGGCCTGGCCGACGCCGTGAATCCGATCAAGATGAACTACGAAATCCACGGCAACACCGTCCCGCATCTCCATATGCACTTGTTCCCGCGTGAGCCGCGGGACGTCTACGTCGGCTACGTGATCCACAACCGAGCGCAGTTCACGCGTCGCCCAGAGGAACTCGAGCGTATGGCCGACGGGATTCGGCGGCGCCTCACAGCGCGTGGCCGGCTCGTCAGGGGCCAGTAGCGTCGCCGGCTGTGGTCGTCGAACGACGAGGTGCCCGCGTCGTACTCATTGCCGACGGGTTGGTGCTGCTCCAGCAGGGGTTCGATCCAGGTCGGCCCGGCGCGGGTGTTTGGTGGCTCACGCCGGGTGGTGGCATTCACGACGGTGAACGCCTCGAGGACGCGGCGGTGCGAGAAGTTCTCGAGGAGACAGGGCTGCGCCTCGATCCTGAACAGCTCGGGCCCGTGATCGCGACGCGTGTCGCGTACTTCGAGTTCGAGCACCGTCAGTACCGGCAGACGGAGTCGTTCTTCGCCGTCAAGGTCGAGGCGTTCACTCCAGAGCATCACGGGTGGGACGAGATCGAGCAGAGGGCGCTCCTGGGTCACAAGTGGTGGAGCATCGACGAGCTTCAAGTCACCGATGAGACCGTGTACCCGAGCGAGTTAGCCGACGTGATCCGAGGTGTGCTCGACAACACACTCGATGCGCCGATGCGGCTCAGCGGCGATTCTGCCGAACACGCCAACTGACGCTATGGCTTGGTCGCGGTGAGGAGCGCGACCTCGGTCGTGATCCTGAATTGACCGTCGCGGGTGATCTGCGTCGTGATGGCATCCGCCAGCTCACCGAGAAGCTGGTCCGCCAACTCGCCGACCGCCTGCGCGGCCGTCGTGCTGGCCGCGTGGCGCACGACCGGTCCAGGATCCGTAACTACCACGGACGATCGCAGCCAACGCACGTCCGGAGCTTGGAACTGCATCCTCACGAAACGTCGCGCGTCGTCGACCGAGACTCGCGGATTCACAAGTCCGGCATCATCCAGGGGCGCCCGCTGCCCGGTCCGGTCCAGGAGCGGGAGCCACAGCTCGTTCATCTCCGCGAGATGCCGTCGTCCGTTCGTGGCGACAAGGAGCTTGCCGCCGGGCCGAAGGATCCTCGCCGCCTCCCTGACCGCGATCGCCGGATCGGGCACGTGGTACAGCATGTGCATCATCATCACGACGTCGAGTGACGCGTCGTTCAGCGGCAACGCCTGGGCGTCGGCCGCGACCAGCGCCGGCGGTGCCGGCACGCCGGCGAGCATGCCAACCGAGAGGTCGATGCCGAGAACGTTGGCGCCGGCTCCTCGGAGGGCGTCGACGTAGCGCCCGTCACCGCAGCCGATGTCGCCGACGACACGGCCGTCGAGAGGACCCAGGACGGCGAGGGCTTCGGCTCGGAGGTCGATGTACGGCTGCTGGAAGTCGTACAAGCTCGCCCGCGCCGCCAGACCAGAGGGATTCGCGTACGCGACGTCGCGCAGGTAACGAGTATCGGCGCGCTTGGACATCTCTATCGGGCGAGCGTTGCTTCCAGCCTG
>DASQTR010000295.1:0-2426 GCA_035641795.1 Ilumatobacter sp. | reverse complement strand
CGGCGAGGAGCTTGACGACGCCACGGCGGTCCGACATCGGCAGGCTCGCCGTCACCTCCGGCCCGATGGCCTTCGGCACCTCCCTTGAACTCGAACGGAGACCTCCCGCCCTACGCATCACGGCGAGCTCGGCCTCGAGTGCTTCCACCCGTGCCGCCAGAGCGTCGTCCATTGCAGCCATGGACACCTCCTATGTCGGTGTTACAAGTGCGCGCACCATACACCGTTGCGCGTGCGAGGATCGTCGGCGTGAGCGTGCTGACCTATTCGGAGCTGCTGGCGATGCCCGGCGTGGTCGAGCAGTGCGATCTGGGCGGGTCGTTCGGATTCATGGCGTACCACGGTGGGGCGCTCGAGCAGACCACCGATGTGATCGCACGCGAGGTCGCCCGGCGCTGCGAGGCGTCGTACTACGGCGTGCTGCAGCCGAAGTCGTTGCAACTGCACTTTCCGTCGATCACCGTCACACCTGACCAATCGCCCGCGCTGCGGTCGTTCCTCGAACACGTCGACACGGTCGTCACTATCCACGGCTTCCACCGGGCGACGATGCGCACCTCGATCCTGCTCGGTGGGCGCAACCGAGAATTGGCGGCGCACCTAGCCCGCCATCTACGGGCCGCAATGCCCGAGTACGAGGCGATCGACACGCTCGAGAGGATCCCGATCGAGCTGCAGGGTCTCCACGCCCGCAACCCGGTCAACGTGCCACGCAACGCGGGTGTCCAGCTCGAGCTGCCCCCGCGGGCACGCGGGGTCGGACCGTTCTGGGCCGATCACGACGCTGACGCGCTCGTGCCGCACACACGATCGCTGATCGACGCCCTCGTCGCCGCCGTCGAGGAGTGGACCGAAGGCGCCGCGCAACGCTGATCGTCGCGTACCGTCGCGTACGTGCACTCCGACCGAGCGCTGATCGAAGAGCGGATCACGCGTGAGCTTCACGAGCGAGTGCTGCCACGCGTCGAGCGGGCGGCCGTGCCGCTGACGGTCACCGCCGGGCCGACGCGCGAGCGGCAGTCGCCGTTCGTCGTCGGCAGCGAGTGGGGACCCCCGTGGGGCACGACCTGGTTCGTGCTCACCGGCACGGTGCCCGACGAGTGGTCAGGGCAGCGGGTGGAGGCGGTCGTCGACCTCGGGTTCGGCGCCGACCCGCCCGGCTTCCAGTGCGAGGGCCTGGTCGTCGACGACGCCGGCCGTCCGCTGCAGGGAATCCACCCGCGCCGACCGCGGTGTGCCGTCGACGCCACCCCCGGTCCGGTGACGATCGTCGTCGAAGCGGCATCGAACCCGACGTTCCCCCAGTTCGCGGCATCGCATCTGGGCTCCCCGGACACGGCCGGCGAACGTCCGCTCTACCGCTTCCAGCGCGCCGACCTGGTGTTGATCGACTCGGAGGCCGAGGCGCTCGTTCACGACATCGACGTACTCGCCGGGCTGATGCGGGCGATGGCACTCGACGACTCCCGGCGACCACGACTGCTCCGCAGCCTGGCGCGTGCACTGGACTGCGCAGGCGTGGCCGAGGCGCGGGCGGTGCTGGCACCGACGCTGCGCACGCCGGCGCCGACGAACAGTCATCGCATCGTCGCCGCCGGGCACGCCCACATCGACACAGCGTGGTTGTGGCCGATGCGCGAGACGCTGCGCAAGTGCATCCGCACGTTCGCCTCGGCGGTGCGGCTGATGGACGAGTACCCCGAGTACCGGTTCGCCTGCTCGCAAGCTCAGCAGTACGCGTGGATCGAGGCAGCCGAGCCGGAACTGTTCCAGCGGATCGACGTCAAGGTCCACGGGGGGCAGTGGATCCCAGTCGGCGGGATGTGGGTCGAAGCCGACATGAACCTGCCCTCCGGTGAGAGTCTCGCCCGCCAGATCGTGCACGGCCAGCGCTACTTCGAGTCACGCTTCGGACGCCGGTGCAGAGAAGTCTGGATTCCCGACGTGTTCGGCTATCCGGCGTCGATGCCGCAGCTGTACGCGTCGGGCGGCATGCGCAGGTTCGTGACGCAGAAGCTGTCGTGGAACACGACCAACCGCTTCCCGCACCACACGTTCTGGTGGGAGGGCCTCGACGGCACCCGCGTGCTCACCCACTTCCCACCGGTCGACACGTACAACGCCGAGCTCACGGCTGCGGAGTGCGTCGCCTCGGTCGCCCGCTTCCGCGACGCCGCCTGGTCGAGCTGGTCGCTGATGCCGTTCGGATACGGCGACGGTGGTGGCGGCCCCACGCGCGAGATGCTCGAGCGGGCGCGCCGGCTGGCCGACGTCGACGGCGCGCCGCGGGTCGCCGTAGGTTCGCCGGCGGAGTTCTTCGAGCGTGTCGAGCGCGAGGCCTTCGAAGGCGCGCCCGTGCCGGTGTGGCGTGGCGAGCTGTACTTCGAGACCCACCGCGGCACCCTCACGAGCCAGCTGCGCACGAA
>DASQTR010000294.1:0-6444 GCA_035641795.1 Ilumatobacter sp. | reverse complement strand
GGCGGGGGGCATCGAGGCACTCCAGCGTGTGGTCGGCGGCCTGCCCGCCGATCTGGAGGCGAGCGTGCTCGTCGTCCTCCACCTGGCACCGGGGGCGACGTCGTCGCTGGCGCGGATCCTCGACCGGGCGGGACCGTTGCCGGCCACGGCGGCGACCGACAGTGCGCCGTTGGAAGCCGGCCGGATCTACGTGTGCGTCGCCGATCACCATTTGTTGGTCGGTCCCGGCCACCTGCATGTTCGGCGTGGGCCGCGCGAGAACGGCCACCGGCCCGCGGCCGATCCGCTGTTCCGGAGCGCGGCGATGTACTACGGGGCGAATGTGGTGGGCGTGATCTTGTCGGGCACGCTGAGTGACGGCACCGCCGGGCTGCATGCGGTTCGCCGGCGAGGTGGGGTCGCGGTCGTGCAAGACCCTGCCGATGCCCTCTACGAAGGCATGCCCTCGAATGCACTCGAGTACGTCGGGGCCGACCACGTTGTTCCGGCGACCGAAATCGGACCGCTGGTGGGCCGGCTGGTCAAGGAGATGACGGTCGTCGATGTGGGATCACCCCCGTCGGAGTTGCAGCAGGAGGTGACGTTGATGGAGTCCGATGACCGTGTGACCGAATCGAATCATCCCGGCCACCCCTCGCCGTGGCCGTGCCCGGATTGCAACGGTGTGCTGTGGGAGATCGACGAGGGCAACATCCTCCGGTTTCGCTGCCGGGTCGGCCACGCGTGGGCGGCGCCCGACCTGCTCAACGTGCAAGAGGCGGCAGTCGAGACCGCGCTGTGGACGGCCTTGCGATCGCTCGAGGATCGTGTCGCGTTGATGCGCATGCTCGCCCAGCAGGCGAGGTCGGCGGGGCGCGACATCGGGGCCCGGAGGTTTGAAAGCGATGTGGAAGAGTACGACCGGAGCGTCCAGGTGATCCGTGAGCTCCTCACCGGACAGCCGGGCTCCCAGATGGACACCGGTTGATGGCCGACACCGAGGAGCACGACATGCGGCGCGAAGCTGACAGCTCCGACCTCAATTCGCTGCTGCACTATCTGCGCGAGGTACGGGCGTTCGACTTCACGGGATACAAGCGCGCCACGTTGCAGCGGCGTGTCGACAAGCGGATGCAACAGCTCGACCTCGGCTCTCACGACGAGTACGTCGACTACCTGCAGGTGCACCCCGAGGAGTTCGAGCAGCTGTTCAACACAATCCTCATCAACGTCACGTCGTTCTTTCGCGACCAGGATGCGTGGACGGCACTTCGCGCGCTCGTTCCCGACATCGTCAACCGTGCTCGCGGCCGCGACATCCGGGTGTGGAGCGCAGGTTGCGCGAGCGGGCAGGAAGCGTATTCGGCGGTGATGATGTTCGCCGAGCAGATCGGCCTCCCGGAGTTGGACGACCGACTCAAGGTGTACGCCACCGACATCGACAACGAGGCGCTCGAGCAGGCGCGCCAAGCCACGTACGCGCTGCGCGAGGTGGAAAGCCTTCCCGCCGACTACATCGACAAGTACTTCGACAGCACGCCGAAGGGTCACACGATCAAGGGCGAGCTTCGGCGATCGGTGATCTTCGGCCGCCACGATCTGTTGCAGGATCCTCCGATCTCACGCATCGATCTGCTGCTGTGCCGGAACACGTTGATGTACTTCAACACCGACGTGCAGAGTCAGCTCGTCGGCCGGCTGCACTACTCACTGGCGGACAAGGGGCTGTTGATACTGGGCAAGGTCGAGTCGCTGCTCGGTCAGCACGGTCTGTTCGACGTCGTCGATGCCAAGCAGCGCGTCTTCTCCAAGGTTCCGCGCAGTTCCCTGCGATCCGGATTGATGGCTCTCGGTGGGCCTCCGTTCGGTGTCCCGTACCGGAGTCTCGGCGACGAGCCCAATCTTGCAGAGCTGGCGTTCGAGCATCACTCGACCGCTCAGCTGCTGCTCGATCACGCCGATGTGTTGATCACCGCGAACGCGCAGGCGCGCTCGCTGTTCGGTCTCCCAACTGAGTCCATCGGGCGGCCGTTCCAGGATCTGGAGGTGTCCTACCGCCCGGTGGAGCTGCGCTCGTCGATCGATCGCGCGCGCAACGAGCGGGCGGCGGTCACCATTCGCGAGGTCGAGCGGCGGGACGCCAGGGGCGAGGTTGCCTATTTCGACATCACGATCGCGCCGCTGGAGGACGACGGCCAGCATTTCGGCGTCTTGCTGGCGTTCGCCGACACGACTGCGCATCGCGAGACCCACGAGGAGCTGGAGCAAACGCATCGCGAGCTGGAAGCGGCTTACGAGGAGCTGCAGTCCACCAACGAAGAGCTCGAGACCACCAACGAGGAACTGCAGTCGACGATCGAGGAGTTGGAGACGACCAACGAGGAGTTGCAGTCGACAAACGAGGAACTCGAGACGATGAACGAGGAGCTCTCCTCCACGAACGAGGAATTCCAAGCGATCAACGAGGAGTTGCGTGATCGCACTGCGGAGTTCAACCAGATCAACGCCTACATGGAGTCGGTGCTCAAGAGCATCCAGGTCTCGGTGGTCGTCGTCGACGCAGGCGCCAACGTGCGGGTGTGGAATGGCCTGTCCTACGAGATGTGGGGGTTACGACCCGAGGAGGTCGAAGGCAAATCGTTCCTGACGCTCGACATCGGCTTCCCCGTCGAGGCGCTGAGTGGTCCGATCCGCACCGCTCTCGCCGGAAAACCCGAGTCGACCGTGCTGGAGGTCAAGGCCACGTCCCGACGAGGTCACCCACTGCGATGCCGCGCGACGGTCAACCAACTCGTCGGTCCGGGCGGCACCGTCGACGGCGCCATCATCCTGATGCAGGAGTTCACTCCATCGGAGTGAGGAAGGATCCAGACGCCGACGCGAGGTCGCGACGAAGCGCCACTGGTGATCCCATGTCCTGATCTCGGAATCGCTCGTTGAGGGCGACTGTGATCAAGGATTCGTCCCCGTGACTCATCGGCACGGAACCTCGGAACATCGCATCGAGCGTCGCCACGTCGTGATTGCCGCCGAGCGAGATGAAGTCGAACCACAACTCGGGCACCGAAGCCCCGGCCAACTCCCGTGCACAGTCGAGCATTCGCCACGTCGGCGCACGAAACCCGGTGGCCCAGGTGTCGGCGGCACGGATTGCCGCGAGTAACGCAATGTGGGCCTCCCGCACCTCGCGTCGCCGCCGCGAGACCGCGGCCCTGAGCTCTGCGGTTGTGCTGTGCCGCCGCACGATGGACGCCCCCAACGACACGGCGACTGAGCCGCGATCCGCGGCTGCTTGCTGGGACGCATGTATCCGCCAACGCTCACGGGCGTGGGTCTCGCTCCATGCCGGCGTCGACGTCCAGCGACACGTGCACTGGGCCACCACCATTGATCCGACGCTCCCGATCGCCACCCGCCCGATCGACACCATGGTGTGATTCATTTCTTCGTCTCGCCGGCGCGTGACGATCGCGTGTACCTGCAATCCCTCATCAGCCTCTCGCCGCCCTCTCGGCGATCTCGGTTGCGACCTCACGAAGTTTGCGATTCTCGTGCTGAGATTGCTGGACCAACATTAGATGCGCCTCCTCCGGCCCACAACCCGTGGTCGCGGCGATGACCACTTTGGCAGTCCAGATGACGTCGCGAGACGCGAGCGCCGCCGTGAGGTTGCCGACGTCTCGCTCGAGACGCCGGACCTCTGCGCGCAGATTGTCGACGTCGGCCGTGCGTGCTTCTTCGCCCGACGGGAAGCCGGCAACCGTCGGCGACCGCCGACTGTGCTCGGGGGCGCCACGTCCGAAGAGACCTGTGGACTCGCTGCACTCGACGAGTATCTGTCGCGAGCGCTCGCACACCTGCGCCGCTCGTTGGCGGGTCGCGCCGCCCAGGTCGCGAACCATGCGCGCCTGTTCGATGACGGCGCGCAACTGCTGGTACGTGATCGGACGATCGCTGTCCATGACACCAGCGTGATACTCGGCACAGCGCACCGCAACTGGCCCGAAGAAAAGTTTCTGCAACTCGGCAGTTCCTACGCGGCGGTGACAGTCCGTTGCAGGCCGGCTTGCTCGCCGCAGCGGCGCGCCTGGAGCCTGTGTTGGCCTGCGCGTTCGATGCTGCCGCATTGGTCGAGCCGGGTCGCCAGCATCTCGTGCACGATCGCCATCTGTTCCAACACCGCTGCGTAGCGCAGCCGCGCCACCACCACCGCACCGAACGCGCTCCTCGGCACGCGTGTCACGTCCGGCACATCCGGTCGTTGCCGGGTCGGAGGATCTGACACGTTGCTCCCTTGTGCGGGGCGAAGGAGAGCAACGAGACGACGCCTATAACTGAGAACTGCGGGTCGTCACCATCCAACACTGCGGACATGCCCTGTCTAGTGCGGCTCGGCACAGGGGTCAACTCGGCTGTCCCGCAGCGCGGCGCGTACTTCAGTGACCGCAGACTCGTCTCGCCTCCTTCGAACTGTGAGGTGCGCAGCGTCACTGTTCAGCATTCGACGAGCCCGTAGTAGCGTCATCGCGCAGATCGAGACGGCCTGAGGCGCGCCGTCGTCACGACGTACGGGGGTCGACATGAGCGACGGAATCGTCGAGTGGGTGCCGCCTGGTCCGGGGCCATGGATGCAGGACCGTTCCCACATGCCGGCGGCGGTGACACCGCTGATGGCATCGGCGTATCCGCCCGGCATGCAGCGCGGGTTCGCCGAGACCTTGGCGGCGTGGGGCGCGCTGCTCGACACGATGAACGTGGCGTTCGTCAACGGGTTCATGTACCTGCAGCCGCTGCCCTTCGATGCGCCGGGGATGGACGGTCCGAAGTCGCCGGAGCAGCTCGGCGCCGAGATCGGTCGTCGCACCGGCGTGGCGGCGGCGGCGTTCGAGCAGCGGATCTGGCGGGAGGTGCTCGAACGGTGGGACGGCGAGCTCAAGCCGGCGTCGATCGCCCGCCACCGCGAACTGGCCGACATCGATCTGACGGCGCTCGACGACGAGGGCCTGCGCGATCAGCTCCATCGGCGAATCGGGTGGCTGACGGAGATGGCGTACCAACACCATCGCTTCAACGCGATGGCGATGCTGCCGGTCGGCGACTTCATCCTGCACGCGATGCAGTGGACGGGCCGTCCGCCGGTACCGATGTTCGCCGTGTTCGACGGCTGGTCGCCCGTATCGGGCGTGGTGCCGCCCGAGCTGGCGCCGGTGATCGACGCCGTGCAGAACGATCCCGAGGCACAGGCGCTGCTCGACGGGGAAGCGCCGGCCGGCGAGCGGCTCGCCGAGCTTCGCAGTCGCGTCGCGGCAGTGGAGGAGTACCTCGCCGGATCGGGCTACCGGTTGGCGGCGGGGTTCGATCTCACCAATCCGACGATCGGTGAGCGGCCGGACATCCTGCTCGACCGGATCCGCAACAGCCTCGACCACGACCGCGACGCGGCGAAGCGCCGCGCCGAACAGGTCGCCGACGAGCTTCGCGAGCTAGTACCCCAGGAGCATCGCGACGAGTTCGACGATCTACTGGCCGAGTCGCGCCTGGTGTACCGGCTGCGTGACGAGCGCGGCTTGTACAGCGACGCGGCCGCGGTGGGTCTGCTGCGCCTTGCACTGATCGAGCTCGGGCGCCGCCTGTTCGAGCGCGGGCGGATCAACTTCATGTACGACACACTCGACCTGCGGGCCGATGAGATCGACGCGATCCTCGACGGTTCCGAAGTGCCGACGGCGGACGAGCTCTCCGCGCGCGTCGCGCACCGCAAGCAGTCGAGCGTCGACGGGGCTCCCAGGCTGCTCGGCCCCGCCCCACCGGAGCCGCCGTCGGTCGACCAGCTGCCGCCGCCGCTGGCGAGGGTCATGTCTGCACTGGGTTTCTACATCGACGGCGTGCTCGGCGACGTCCAGACACCGATCGGCGACGACAACGTCGTGGTGGGCGTCGGTGGGAGCGGCGGCGTGTACGAGGGGCCCGCCCGCCTCGTGCGCAACTTCGACGACCTCTTCAACCTTCAGGAGGGAGACGTGCTCGTCACCACCGCCACCGGCGAGTCGTTCAATGCCTTCCTGGCGCTGATCGGCGCGGCGGTGACCGACCACGGCAGCTTCGCATCCCATGCCGCGATCATGGGGCGCGAGATGGGCTTCCCGGCGGTCGTGGGCACGGTCGACGCGACCAGCCGCATCGCCAACGGCGTGTTGGTGAGGGTCGACGGCGACGCCGGGACCGTCACCATCATCGGCGCCTGAGGTCCTCGGCGCCTGACGAGTTGCGGCGCCTCGACATCAGTTGCGACGATCGTCAAGGAGGTCGAAGGAGTGGCGACATTCGCGTTGATTCATGGTGGTGGCGACGTCGGCTGGTATTGGCATCTCGTCGCGGGTGCGTTGCGGGAACTCGGCCACGAGGCGGTCGCCCCCGACCTGCCTTGTGATGACGACTCGGCCGACCTGTGGCGGTACGCGGACA
>DASQTR010000293.1:0-10524 GCA_035641795.1 Ilumatobacter sp. | reverse complement strand
TCATCGTCTCGCCCGTCATGTCGTCGGTCATGGTCTCGCCGGTCATGTCGTCGGTCATGGTCTCGCCGGTCATGTCGTCCGTCATCGTCTCGCCGGTCATGTCGTCCGTCATCGTCTCGCCGGTCATGTCGTCGGTCATCGTGTCGTCGGTCATGGTCTCGGCGATGGTCGTGGCTGCCGGGGCGGGATCGTCGTCGTCATCACCGCAGCCGGTGCTGGCGAGCGAGATGGCACCGACTGCAATGAGCAGAAACGGGTGTTTGCGGTGGTTCATGGAGCACTCCTGTGGTTGGGTCTGGGGGTGTTCGGTCAACTCACGGTCACCGCTCGGGTGTGCCACCCGGTTGCGCCGTCTGGCGCAGGTGGTCGCTGCGCGTCGGTCGGCGAGTCCGCATGACAACACGACGATGCCGACCACGAGCGCGACCTTGTCGTACGTTCCGAAGACGGCGACGGCAACATCCTTGAGGGATGCCGCGAACTGGTCGATGAACGCCGAGCCGACCGCCGTCACCAGCGACACGTCGGAACCGGCGACCGCCGCAGTCAGCTCACCCGCCGCCAGCGCCACGAGCGCGGCGAGGGCGCCGGCGACCGCCGCCCGCGCCCCAGACACGGTCGTCGACTTTGCGGCGGTCTCCGGACCAGTACCGGTGATCGGGTGCATGTCGAGCACGAGCTCCACCCTGACCGACAGGTCTCAACATCGACCGACGATGCCCTCAACATTCTCGAAACGTCTGCGATCGGGCTGTGCCAAAGCGCGGCCGCTCCGTACGATCGTGATGTGGACGAGACCGCGTCTGCCGCGTCCGTGCTCGTCGTCGACGACGAGCCGATGGTCCGGGAGGTCGTTGCGCGCTACCTCGAGCGTGACGGTCTGCGCGTCCACGAAGTGGGCGACGGCGACGAAGCGATGCGCTGGCTCGCCGGCAACAGCGCGTCGTTAATCGTGCTCGACGTCATGCTTCCGGGTATCGACGGGCTTCAAATCCTGCGCGCGGTGCGTGATTCCGGCGACGTGCCGGTCATCCTGCTGACCGCGCGTGCGGAGGAGCTCGACCGTGTGATCGGGCTCGAGCTCGGCGCCGACGACTACGTCGTCAAACCCTTCTCTCCTCGCGAGCTAGCGGTGCGGGTGCGCAACCTGCTGCGCCGGGCGGCGCCAATGACGCCGCGTCCCGACGAGGTGTTGACGTTCGGAGCCTTGACGATCGACCCGGGGGCGCGCGAGGTGATCGTTGACGACTGTGTCATCCCGTTGACACCCAAGGAGTTCGACGTGCTGCTCACGCTGGCGCGTTCGCCGCGGCAGGTGTTCTCGCGCCGCCAGCTGCTCGAGCTCGTCTGGGAGTCGTCACCCGACTACCAGGATCCGGCGACCGTCACCGTGCACATCGGTCGGCTCCGCCAGAAGCTCGAGCCGGATCCCGAACGCCCACATTGGATCGTCACGGCGTGGGGTGTCGGGTACCGGTTCGAGCCATGATCGTGTTCGCTGCCGGTTCGTGGTCCGACTCGATCGCTGACCAGCCCGTCGAGTCACTTGTCGCAGTGCTGTCGCTGACGGGTGCAGCCGTCGCCGGGGGTGTCGCGCTGCGCATGCTGACGAGACGCACGCGCACGCTGCGGAACCTCGTGCTGGCGATCACGCTGGCATCGCTGCTGATCGGGGCGCTGGCCGCGTTCCTCCTCGCCCGGCTGATGGTGCTCAACGCTCAAGAGGCGCGCACCGTCATCGGCGTGCTCGCCGTGACCGCCCTGTTCGCGGCCGTGCTCGCGATCGTGGCATCAGCTTCGCTCGGGCGCGATGCGCAGCGCCTCGAGGCCGCGTTGCGCCGGCTCGAGGCCGGTGACCGTACGGCCCGTACGGACGTACGTCGAGCCGACGAGCTCGGCCACGTCGCCCGCGCCCTCGACGAGCTCACGCAACGCCTCGACGCTCTCGAGCGGGAGCGAGCAAGCCTCGAGGAAGAACGCCGGGCGATGCTGACCAGCGTCGGACACGACCTACGAACCCCGCTGGCCGCGCTGCGCGCCGCGATCGAGGCGCTGCAGGACGGCCTCGCAACCGACGAAGCAAGATACCTGCGGGCGATGGCTCACGACGTCGACGCGTTGAGCCTGCTCGTCGACGACCTGTTCCTGCTCTCACGGATCGAAGCCGGCAGGCTCGAGCTCAGTCGCGCTCGGGTAGATCTCGCAGAGCTCGCCGACGAGGCCGTGGAGGCGATCACTCCTGCAGCGGCGGTACGCAACATCTGCATCCGGCTGCGGTGCGAACAGGCGGTCAGCGTTGATGCCAACGCACGGGCGCTAGGGCGTGTGATCCGGAACCTGCTGGACAACGCCGTGCGACACGCACCCCCCGACTCCACCGTCGAGGTCGTCGTCGACGGTCGCGACTCGCCCACCGTACGCGTCCTCGATCAGGGTCCCGGCTTCGGGGTCGAGTTCGTGCCCGAGGCGTTCGACAGCTTCACCCGTGCCGAACCCAGTCGCAATCGCGCCAGCGGCGGCGCCGGGCTCGGACTTGCCATCGCACGAGGAATCGTCGAGGCCCATGGCGGCAAGATCTGGATCGAGTCACCGCCCGGCGGCAACGTCGCCTTCCAGCTCCCGACCGACGCCGCCAGGTGAGCGAATAAGGGGATCGTCATCAACGCGAGGAAGCGGCGCTGCGTGACGCAAAGCTCCGGCCTATTGCAAAGTTGGCCAACGTCTTTTGCCGGTCCGGGTTTCGTGGTTCGCCGTCAACCCCGCCGAGTTCGTCCTATCACTGGCCGTCAGTGTCAGGAGCCGTACCCGCGCATTCGCCTGGACTCAGGCGTAGGCCAGCAATTGTTAGGGGGCTCGGCGTCGAAGGCGGTCGATCTGGCGGCGGTCGCGCTTGGTCGGGCGGCCGGCTCCGCGGTCACGCACGGCGAATAGCGGGCGAAACGCATCCTGTTCAGGTGGAGACGGACTGCGATCGTCAAAGCAGTCGACGGCGATCGCAGCACTGACTCTCTTCGTGATCAACTTGGTGACGTCGACGATCCGCTGGCGCTGGTGCACGCGAGCCTCCACGTGGTCGCCCACTTTGACCGGTGAGGATGGTTTTGCCGCCTCGTCGTTGATCCTCACGTGACCGCCACGACAGGCCGCGGCAGCATCCGAGCGGGACCTGGTGATTCGGACGGCAGCCAGCCATTGGTCGATACGCACTGACTCGATCCGGGCATTCTGCCATGGTCCCTTCCGGTGCTTACTCCGTGGACGGCGGTTGACCCGTTGGCCCTGAGGTGTCGACCTCGCGATCAATGTCGCCGACACCATCAAGCGTGGCGACGTCGAGTCCGCTGTCGCCCTCTTCGTCAACGACGCCATCTTTGGACCCGGCGCGTGGTCGATCCTGCCCACCGAGCTCAAGTCGCTGATGGTGTCGAACGCACCCACGTTCGTCGGGATGCTCGATGATCCGGACTGGGCCCCGGTGCCGATCCTCGATAGCGAAGTGCCGGTGCTACTGACCGACGGTGGCCAAAGCCCCGCATGGCTGCGGGTCATCGTCAACGCCATCAAGGGCGGTCCGTTCGCACCGCTCGCCGCGTGACGTTCGACTCCGCCGGCCATGCACCGCACGCAACCCATTCCCAGGAGCTCGCCGCGGTGGTTCGCCACTTCGTCAACGCCTCGTCGTGAGGACCTGAACCGAAGGGCGGATCGGCGAGACGGGCTTTCGTGAGCTCTTCGCGATCGGACGATGCTCCGCCGTTGGCCATGCCCGATCCGACGTTGTTCAGTGCCAGCTGAACTTGCCATTGGTCAGAACGTGAACCGTGTGGCGTCTCGATGGAGTGCCTCCCACGCCAACACCCGCTGTGGCACCACTCGCCACACACCGGCGAGATAGCCCTTCATGGGCGAGCCCCACCCGTACTTCGCCTTCGATGACCTAGCGATCGCCTTGGCATCGGCAGTCGAGGGTGTGACCCACTCGGCGTTCCCTTCGACGATGACCGCTGCGGTCGCGTTCTCGAGGTGTACGACCACGCGCCGATCGTGCTCGAGGTTGACGAGATGGATGGTGGCGGGATGGCCTCCGAAGTAGAAATGGTTGTCGTGCCAGATCCCGTCGGTGGGAACAACGTGCGGCGCTCCGCTCGGCCGGGTCGTCACGAGCCAGTAACGTTCGGCCGCGATCAGCCGGGCCTGCACGTCGCCCCACGCCAAGGTGACCGTTGGCGTGCCGTAGCCCTCGGGGAAGCGAATGAGTTCGGCCGTCGGTTCCACCGCGCCAGCCTTGCCGCACCGACCCGCCACCACCCGCCGCGGATCCGCCCCGAGCGGACGAGCAAACACTGAACAATCGACCGTGAGGTGGTATTGCTAGGCGCGTGCGCCACGACCTCAACAAGACGATCCTGCAGCTGTGCGTATTGGACGATCCGGCACGACGGGCGGCCTACCTCGCGGTGCGGACCGCGGGCCGCCCACTCACACGCGCCGAGGTCGCCGCTGAGGTCGGAATCTCGGTGAGGCTGGCCGCCTTCCACCTGGAGAAGCTTCTCTCAGAGGGCTTTCTGGAGGCGACCTACGAACGCCACGAAAGTTCGGTCGGTGTCGGTCATCCGGCGAAGCGCTACCGTCCGACCGCGCTCGAGCTCGAGGTGTCGATCCCGCCGCGACGGTACGACCTCGCGGCCGAGATCCTGGCCGAGGCCTTGGAATCCGACTCCCCTTATCCGCCGCTGGAGTCGCTCGCCGAGGTTGCCGCCGATTACGGCCGTCAGATCGGACGGCGGACACGGGCACGCAACAGCGGCGGTCGCCTGCTGACCGCACTCAACGTCATCGGCTACGAGCCGGCCACCGCCGGCGACGATGTGGTCCTTCGCAACTGCCCCTTCCGTCACGTCGCCCAAGCACGACCCGAGATCATCTGCCAGATGAACCTGGCATTCGTCGCCGGGATTGTGGCCGGCACGCAGTCACGGAGCCTTCGCGCGATTCTGTCGCCGTCGACGGAGCGGTGCTGCGTCGTCGTCACGCCATAGCGTCCAGCGCCTACAGGACGACAGCCCCACGTCGTTTTCGCGCCTTGGTGGTCGTTTCTACAGCGATCGTCTGTGAGTCTTGCGTCGACATAACACCAACGACTACTGTCGTTACTGGCCGGTCGCGATTCGGGGGCCCCGTCGAACCGTGCCACGAGATCACGCCGACGGTGCGGCAACGACGGCCCAGGAGTCGCCGTTGTCGTCCCCGGGACCTCACACGCAACACGGAGGACCAGATGGACAGACGAATAGATCGACGAACAATGGCCAAGGGCGCAGGTGCGGTCGCGAGTGCCGCAGCGCTGGGACTGTTTCCTTTCAGCGCCCACGCAAACGAGGCGCCCCAGACGACTACTGGGAGTCTGTACGACCGGTTGGGCGGCTACTTCGGGATCGCCTTGGTCGTTGACCGCTTCAGCGACGAAATCATCAAGAACCCGATACTCAACAAGAACCCCGCGCTGAAGGAGTGGAACAAGACGCAGGCGGAGGCACGGCTGCCGGGTCTCAAGTTCGGTCGCACGCTGTGGATCGCGGCAGCGGCCGGCGGACCCTTTGTGTACACCGGCTTGCCGCTGAACGAGGCTCACGCGGAGTTCAATCTCACTGCCGAACAGTTCGCCGAAGTCGGGGCGGAAATCGTCCGCGCCCTCAACTTCTACCAGGTGCCGGAACAAGAGCAACAGGAACTTGTGGCCGCCTACCAAGCCAGCATGTCCGACGTCGTCACAGAGTAAGACACCGCCTCGACATCGTCGCCGCACCACCAGGGCGAACTCCGAGTCCGGCTCTCCTGAGGAGCGCGCATCGAACGTGCAGCGGATGTTCGCGTCCGACACCGGCCCGTAGACCCGCTCATACGGCGGCGGTCGACGCGGCGGACGTGGTCACGATGACGGTCTCGTGGCTGCGCCTGCGTCGGGCGCGCCAACCGCGCCGAGCTGCCGAGCCAGCTCGGGTTGTCTTGTACCGCGTCGTGGGCGACGATCTCGCCGTTCCTGACCCGGAAGATGTGTGCGTGCTCGGTGGCGGGCGACGTCGAGCCGCTCCCGCTCGCCGCCAGATCGGAGATTCGCGCACTCCTGGACGACCCGGTGCCCACGCAAAAACTCGATCGTTACGCAGGGCTCAGCCGCCAGCTGTACGAGCGCGTCGGTCCGTTGGCTCGCGTCCTCCGAGCCGGCGCAGCCGCAGGCGATGATGACCTCGTCCAGCTGCTCGCAACGGTCGAGCGTGAGCGGCTTCGTGGGACGTCGCGCATCGCCGCCCACCTCGCGGAGGTGGGCGCGCTGCGCCCCGGCCTCACCGTCGCCCGCGCCGGTCAGCGACTCTGGGTGATCAACGCAGGAGAGACTGGCGACGCGCTGGTGGTGGGCTGCGGGTGGAGCCTCGACGAGTACGAAGGCTGGATGGCCGAAAGTATGACCTTCGCGCTGCTCCGCTCCTGACGAGTTCAGTTCTCGTCGGACTGCATGCGATGGAGGTGGGCGCCAAGCTCGTCGAGCGCCATCGTCCATCCGGCGGCGCCAGGCGAGTCGGCGGGAATGCCGGAATGGGTCATCACCAACCTCGTGCGTCCGCCGACGTTCTCGAGTTCGACGCGAACCTCAGTGGTCACCGGATGTCCTTCGGGCGTCCCCATGCCCGAGGGCGACACCACGTTGCCGTTCGCGTCGGACATGAACTCGGAGTAGACGAGCCGCTCGTTCACGACGACCTCGCGATACTCGCCGGCAAACCACATCTGCATGGCGCCGCTCGGCGTTTGCGCCTCCATGCACACCAGTCGCGAGCCGCCGACTCGCACATCCATCTTGGCGACGTGGATCGTCGCGCCGTCGGGGCCATACCAGGCCGAGAAATGTTCCGGGTCAGTCCACATCTGCCAGATCAGATCCACCGGGGCATCGAAGCTGCGTTCGATCGTCACAGCGAGCTGGGAAGCGTTGTTGTCCGTCATCGTGGTCGCGTCTCCTGTCGCGGTCGCAGTTCTTTGATGTAGTCGTCCATCCGGTCGAAGCGGGTCTCCCACACGGCGCGGTACTGCTCGGCCCAGCTCGAGACCTCCTCGAGCGGTGCGGGGTCGAGGGCGCAGGGCCGGTACTGAG
The DNA here is from genome assembly GCA_035641795.1 of Ilumatobacter sp. Lineage (GTDB taxonomy): Bacteria > Actinomycetota > Acidimicrobiia > Acidimicrobiales > Ilumatobacteraceae > Ilumatobacter. Next base: position 3,374 of record DASQTR010000293.1, on the reverse strand, counting down.
CCGTTTGACCTCGTCGGACCAATCCAGCCCGTTCCAGCACCTTGATGTGTTTCGAGATCGCCGGCAGTGTCATCGCAAACGGCTCGGCGAGCTCGTTCACAGTGGCGGCACCTTCGGCGAGTCGAGCGAGGATCGCTCGCCGTGTCGCGCTGGACAGTGCGCCGAACGTCGCGCTCAGCCTCTCATCGTCTGTCGCGGTCGGCATGCTCCTCCTCTGTACTTTCCTGCCTGGATAATTAACCAGAAAGGAAAGTACACGGTGGTTAGCGTGCTGTCAATCGTGTGGCCCATCACACCGTCGGGCTTGCGCGATGGCGCTGGCATCTAGCGGCTTGGCGTTGACCGTGTCGTCGGCGTGCGCCCAGGCAGCCTTGAAGAACTCGACGATGTCGTCGCGCGACTCGTCGGGCTTGGCCCACATGTCCTCGTCGATCTCGGCGTCATCGTCGAGCCACGGTCGCGGCTCGTCGGACGGTCTGCCGAACGAGTCGCCGAAGTAGCCGGGCTCCACGCTGGCGGCGTGCTTGACCAACCCGAGCAGGTTGGTCCCGGTCGGCACCATGGGGCGGCGGATGTCGTACTCCGACAGCCCGTCGAGCTTCCACACGAGGGCCTCGCGCGCGACCTGGAGATAGTGCAGCAGGTCGGCTTTCTCATCGGATCGGGCCATGCGCGGCAGCTTGTCACCGACGATGACGTCGGTGACAAGCTGTTGCGCTCGCCGAGTTCGACTCAACCGATCGTGATCGATCGCCAGTTCTCGTACGTGTGACCGCCGCTCCAGAAGTTGTTGGAGATCACGCGGTCGTACAACCGCACGAACACGACGTAGCAACACGCCTCGACATCGTCGGCCCATGGATCCCACGACACCGTGATGCCGGGCGATGGTGCGCCGAGATCGGTGCGGTCGCCGTTGTAGGTCTTCGAGAAGATCGGGATCGAACCGCTGCACCCGCCGTAGGCGACGACGCTCAGGCTGCTGAAGTTGGCGTCGGTCCCTTCGATGTGGACCTCGATCGGACCCTTCTCCTTGGTCACCTGGGCGCAGCAGCCCAGCGGCTCGCCTCCCTGCGTGAACTCGATCAAGGGGCGGTTGTTCGGCAGGACCGGGCCCTGCGGACCCTCGTTGTCGACGCGAACCGGCACCGGGCCGCTGGGGAACTCGGTCAGGCTTGCGTTCCGCACCACGAGTCTCACGTAGTACAGGTCGTTGTCGTCGAGCGGCGGCGTCGGCCAGTCGGTCAGGTAGGTGTGACCCTCCGAAAGCAGATCCATGTCGGCGATCGAGTACCAGTCACCGGTCGCGCTGCGGGTGTACTCGGTCCACATGAAGCCGATGAAATGGGCATCGGTCAGCGGCGAGGTGATCGCCGTCCACGGACCGGTGGGCGATGGTCCGAACTCGACCTTGTACTCGGTAGCGCCAGCGACGTTGAACAGTCCGTTGATGTGGACGCTACCCCCGAAAGGGTGGTCGCCGACGCCTGCCGCGGGGTTGTCGGCGGGCGTGAACGCACTCGGGCTGCTCGGCCCCGCGGCATAGCCGTCGGCGTCGATGTGACCGACCGGGATGTAGCCGACCTTGATCAGCTCCGGCAGCGGCGGGCACATCAGCCGGCACGCCACGTGGCAGCGCACCCCGCACAGCCAGTGGCAGAGCTGATGCGCGAAGCGCTGGATCTTCTGGCGCGCGATGTACTGCTGGAACGCCTTGTCGTCCTCGCGCTCGACGATGTCGAGCAACTCGAGCAACGTGTCGGGATCCTTGGCGAGCCGGCCGGTGAACTCGGCGAATGCGCGCCACTCGTCGATGTCGAGCACCGGCTCTGCATCGTTCCTCCCGGCCAGCTTGTGGCAGACGAACACGCAGTGCTTGCTGCAGAACCATCGGCAGATCCAGCGGCAACGAGCGAGCAAACCGGCGCGGCCGAGCACGTCTTGGAAGCGCTCTGCGTCGTGCGCACGGAAGGCCGCTGCGGCCTCGCCGAACAGTTCGGGCTGCTCGGCCAGTTGACCGATCGTCTCACCCGAGGCTTGGAGCTCCTCGAGACGTTGGTCCTTGTCAGTCATGAATGGGTCCTCCTTCGAACCGGCGGGGTTTGCCGGTGATCCACCAGAGACCCGGGAGCGGCTCATCGAGATACCGGGACGAGGTCCGTCGTTCGTCAAATGTCCTTGGGCGGGTCTTGCTCGGCATCCGCGCATGGGTGCGCGAGATAACGACCGGCAAGCCGGCGGGCTTTGCTGGTCGTTGACGTTTGCACCGCGGTGAGGAAGGCAGAGGGAAGGTCGCCGCGGTTATGTCCACGACATGAAGACAACGATCACTCTCCGTCGCCTCGCCCTAACCGCCCTGACCGCGACGACGATCGCCGTTGGTCCCGTCGATCACATCGTTGATGCCGGGGCGTCGGGTCCCGAGGTGCCGGAGAGGATCGCTGTCGAGGACGGCCACAAGGTGTTCCTCGTCGGCCACGCGACCGGCGTCCAGATCTACCGCTGCAACGCCGGAACCAGCTTCAGCTGGGGGCTCGTCGCTCCGGACGCGGGCTTGGTCGATGACAACGGAAAGCTGATCGCCACCCACTACGGCGGCCCGACCTGGGAGACCCTGGACGGCAGCAAGGTGACCGCCAGCAGAGTCGACGGGGTGACGGTCGACCCCGACGCGATTCCGTGGCTGTTGCTCAAGGCGTCTCCGACGCCGGGCACCGCCGGAGATCGGCTCGCCGAGACGACGTTCATCCAGCGCACGAACACGACGGGCGGTTTGGCACCTGCAGCGTCGACGTGCAACGCCAAGAAAGTAGGCAACGTCGTCGAGATCCCCTACACGGCCGACTACCACTTCTGGAAGTCGACCGGTAGCTGACTGAACCTCTGACTGGCGGGGTTCGGTCGCCGCCTGGTGGGTCCACGATTGCGTTGAACCTTCGCATCGGCGGGTTCGATCGAGAGGAACGTGGACTCACCAGGTGGACTGCGCGTCCTACATTGACGTCGTGGTCGATTCGGATGCGATGCTGCTCGACGCGCTGCGCGCCGGCGATGAGCAAGCGTTTCGTGATCTCGTGATGCGGTACCACGCGCGCTTGTTGCGGTTCGCAGAATCTTTCGTACCGAGTCGGGCGATCGCCGAGGAGGTCGTCCAGGACACCTGGCTCGGAGTCGTGCGCGGCATCGACCGGTTCGAGGGTCGTGCTTCGGTGAAAACGTGGTTGTTCCGGATCCTCGCCAATCGCGCCCGGTCGACCGGTCTACGCGAGTCGCGGTCGACCCCGATCGACGACGACGATCTGCTCGAAGGTCGCTTCGACGTGAACGGACATTGGAGGCACGCTCCCGTGCCATGGGACGACGGCGTCGAGTCT
>DASQTR010000292.1:0-6129 GCA_035641795.1 Ilumatobacter sp. | reverse complement strand
TTCCTCCGGCAGCCGGCGACGGCCTGGCTGTTGCATGTCGGCGCGATCTGGTTCTGGCACGCCTCCCGGCCCTACGACGCGGCGGTGCGCAACGAGCTCCTGCACATCGTCGAGCACCTCAGCCTTCTCGTCACCGGTTTGCTGTTCTGGGGTGTGGTCATCGGCCGGCGCAGCGCCGGCCGAGTCTGGAACGGCCTCGGGGTACTGCTCGTTTTCGCAATGGCGATGCAGTCCACGTTCCTGGCTGTGTTGCTGACCTTCGCGCGGACGCCTTGGTACTCGGCATACGACGAGACGACCACGCCCTGGCACCTGGACCAGTTGGCGGATCAGCAGCTCGCGGGTGCGATCATGTGGGTTCCAGCAGGCGCGGTCTACCTTGCGGCGGGCTTGGTGTTGACCGTCAGCTGGGTCTCGCGAAGCGAACAGGATGCGGAGCCGTCGCCAGCGTTGACAAGGACTGAGTAGGTCGCGCCGCTGGCGGATCAGTGATCCGTTTGGCGGTAGGCCGACTCGCCCTGCTCCGGATCGATGTGCTCGCCGCGCCGGGCCTGCTGCTCGTCGCGGCCGGTCGCCATCTCGTCGAAGGCGCGTTCCGCCTCGTCCTCCGGCAGCGTCTCGCTCAACTCGTCGGCCAGCTCGGCGTCACGGTCGACGCTCTGGCCGAACCAGTCCTCGACCCTGCTGTCCTTGCCGGGCTCGGGCGTCGCGGGCGTCTCGTTGGCGGTCATGTCCGACATTGCCCGCGCCGGGCACTCCGGCAAACCCGGTCCGCCGACGCGCACGCCGGTGTGTGAATTCTGTTGATGCTGGGAATCCATCCTCGTGGCCAGCTACTCGGATTCGCGACGGGTTCATCCGCTGGTGGAGAAGCTCGCCGCCTACAGCTGGCGGCTGATCGCGATCGGCGTGGTGGCGCTGGCGGCGCTCTGGCTGTTGAGTCGCCTGCGACTCGCCGTCATTCCGGTGGTCATCGCCGTCTTCGTGACGCGGATCCTCGCACCGGTCCATGGTTGGCTGTGCCGGCACCGATGGCGGCGAGGGTTGGCGGCGGTTGCGACGATCCTTGCCTTCCTGCTTCTGATCGCCGCGCTGGGCGCGGTGATCGGACCGATTTTGGCGGACGAAGCCGGTTCGGTCGAGCCCGCCGTGAACGAGGCGCTGGACGATGTCGAGGACTGGCTGGTCGAGAACTTCGACGTCTCCAGGGAGACGGTGCAGGAGCTGCGGATACGCACCGAGCGCTATCTGCGAGATCTCGCTCGGACGTCCGACGGCGACGTCGTCGGCGCGGCAACGCTCGCCGCCGAAGTCGTGGCGTCGGCGATCCTTGCCATCCTGCTCACCTTCTTCATGCTCCGCGACGGACGACGCTTCATGGCGTGGGCGTACGAGCGGTTCAGGCCCGAGCTCCGGCCGCGGTTGCGCCGCGCGGGTGACCGCGGCTGGGCGACACTCGGGTTCTACCTGCGCGGCGCCGCTCTGCTCGGTGTGGTGGAGGCGATCGCCATCGGTCTCACCCTGTGGCTTGCCGGCGGCAGTCTCGTCGCGCCGGTGATGGTGCTCACGTTCGTCGCCGCCTTCATCCCGATCATCGGAGCAGCCGTCGCCGGCGTCGTCGCCGTCATGGTGGGGCTCGTGACCGGAGGCGCTGGAACCGCGATCATCGTGGCGATCGTCGCCCTCGTCGTGCAGCAGCTGGACAACGACCTCCTGGCGCCGGTCATCTACGGACGCGCACTCCGATTGCATCCCGTGACGATCCTGCTGGGCGTCGTCGCCGGCGGAGAGTTGTTCGGTCTCGTCGGCACCATCCTCGCCGTGCCCGTGATTGCCGTGGTCATCAATATGGTCAAGGAGTTGCGTGCCAGCGCGGCGGCGGTTCCCACGCCGGCGGTCGCCGACGAGACGTTCGATCCCGAGCCGGCATGACCGACGACGCGTCCGAGTCGTTGGTCGACGTTGGAGGCGACGCCCAACACATGTGGTGAGACAGCTGCAACAATGCCGGTCGTGTCCAGGGGCCGGCTGCGTTTGCTCGCCGCATGGACGTGGTTTCCGCACGCCGTCGTGTTCACCGTCGCCCTCGCGTTGAGGGTGAGCTGGGTGCTAGCGGTCGATCGCAACGGCTTCGCCTTCAACGACGCGCTGATGTACCACAGCACGGCCGAGAACCTGAGCGAGGGCGGGGGTTACGTACCGTTCACCGGCGGTCCCACGGCGCGGTGGCCACCCGGCTTCAGCACGGTGCTAGGCGGGCTGTACTCGGTGTTCGGCGTCCACCCCCTGGTCGGTGAGCTGTTCAACGCGGTCGTCGGCGCCGTGACCGTTGTGCTGCTGATGTTGATCGCCGAGCGCACGCTCGACCGCGGCACCGCCGTCGTCGCGGGAGCGATGCTTGCAGTCCTTCCGGGACCGATCATGTGGACCGACGTGCTCGTTGCCGAGACGCTGTACACAGCGCTCTTCGTGACCGCCGTGTTTGTGCTCGTCAGGGCACGCCCGACGTGGCGTTGGCTGCTGCCCTTCGGTGCGCTCGTGGGCGTCGGTGCGCTGGTGCGCGGCGAGGCGCTGACCTGGCTCGTGTTGCCGGTGGTGCTGTGGTGGCGGACGGTCCCGTGGCGCGCACACGGCCGTGTCGTGCTCGTGGCCGTCGCCGCGGCAGCGGTCGTGATGCTGCCCTGGACGTTGCGCAACGCGGTGGCGATGGACGCCTTCGTTCCGGTTGCAACGAACGCCAGCCAGACGCTGTGGTCGGGCCACAACGAGGACGCCACCGGTGCGCAGGTATACCCACCGGCGGACTACGACGACGGCTTCGACCAGACGCTGCCGGCACTCGAGCTGCAGACGTCGAAGGCGCTCCGCAACGACGCCATCGAGTACATGTTCACGCATCCGCTCCGCGAGCTCGAGCTCGTGCCGCTCAAGCTCGTGCACCTCAACCGCGGCGACTCGTACGTGCTCGACTGGGTGAACGCGCCCGGCACGGGCGAGACGCCGCCCATCTCGGCGATCCAGGCCGAGCGGATCGGCGTGGTGGCCGACTTCGCCTACTACGGCCTGCTGACGCTGACCGTGCTCGGCGCGATCGTCCTGGGCCGACGCTTCTGGGGATCGTCGATCGGACGAGTGGTGGCGGCATCGTTCGCCACCGCCCTGTTGCTCTACGGCTTCGTCTACTACGGCAACTACCGCTACCGACTGCCGTACGAACCACTGATGGTGCTGGTCGCGGCGGCGCTCGTGACGCAGGTGTTTCGCGCCCGTGAATTGTTGGCGGGCGGTCTGCAGAATCGCGGCGAAGCGGTCGATATCGACGCATGACCACCGGATTACACGGGTACGGTGCCGCTGTGCGAGTGGACGTGCTGACCGCCGAGCGACCGACATGGCGCGGCCTCTTCCACGCCTGGGCGTTCTGGCTGGCGATCCCCGCCGGGGTGCTACTGATCGTGATCGCCGACCAGCCACGGGCGCGGACGGCAGCGGCGATCTACACCGCCACGCTGCTGCTCGCGTTCGGCACCTCGTCGGCGTACCACCGGCTCGCCAAGAGTTACCGGGCGCGCAAGATCATGCAGCGCGCCGACCACGCCATGATCTACCTCCTGATCGCGGGCACCTACGTGCCGATCTGCCTCGTGGCGATACCGCTCAAATGGGGCGTCACGGTGATTTCGATCGTCGGTGCGATGGCGCTGCTCGGGATCGCCCTCAAGATGCTCGCCTTCCACCGCCTGCAGTGGGTGAGCTACTCGCTGTACCTCATCATGGGGTGGGCAGCGGTGGTGGGCACGCCGGTGTTGATCGACCATCTCTCGCCGCTGCAGCTCTCACTCATCGTCGCGGGAGGCGTGGCATACACGGTGGGGGTGCCGATCCTGCTGCTCCGCAGGCCCGACCCATGGCCGGCGGTGTTCGGCTACCACGAGATCTGGCACGGCTTCACCGTGCTCGCCGCCGCGCTCCACTTCGGCGCGGTGGCGCTGGTGATCCAGGGCTAATTGACTTGCCAGGTGCCGTTGCTGCGGAGCAGCGCGGCGAGGTCGCCGGGGCCTTTCTTCTCCGATGCGACTGCGAGCTGGTGGCTCACGGCGGATGCGTACTCGGGTCGATCGACCTCGCGGAAGATGCCGAACGGCGTCGGCGAGTGGTCGTCGGTGTTGAGCCGCCCCAACGCGAACGCGAGCGACGGGAACGCGTGATGCTGGTCGTGGACCAGGATGTTCTCGAGTCCGACGTCGGCGACCTCGACGATCTGTAGGAAGCCGTCGGAACCCATCGTCACGCCGCGCTGGCGCTCGGCCCCGAACAAGATCGGCTCGCCGTGGACGAGGTTGATCATCATCTCGTCGCGCATCGACCGCTTCGTGATGTCGTTGAACTGGCCGTCGTTGAACACGTTGCAGTTCTGGTAGATCTCGACGAACGAGGCACCGCGGTGCCGGTGTGCGGCGCGCAGGATCTGCATCATGTGCTGGCGGTCCAGGTCGTGGGTGCGGGCGACGAAGCTGGCCTCCGCCCCGAGCGCCACCGACAGTGGGTTGAACGGCGGGTCGATCGAGCCGAACGGGGTCGACTTGGTGACCTTGCCGAGCTCCGACGTGGGCGAGAACTGTCCCTTCGTCAGGCCGTAGATGCGGTTGTTGAAGAGCAGGATCTTGAGGTTGACGTTGCGCCGCAAGGCGTGGATGAGGTGGTTGCCACCGATCGACAGGCCGTCGCCGTCGCCGGTGATGACCCACACGTCGAGGTCGGGTCGCGCCACCGCCAGCCCAGTGGCGATCGCCGGTGCGCGCCCGTGGATCGAGTGCATCCCGTAGGTGTTCATGTAGTACGGGAACCGGCTCGAGCAGCCGATGCCCGAGATGAACACCGTGTTCTCCGGCGTGCTGCCGAGCTCCGGCATCAGCTGCTGGACCGCTTGCAGGATGCCGTAGTCGCCGCATCCGGGGCACCAGCGCACCTCCTGGTCGCTCGACCAGTCCTTCTTGCTGGTCAGTGTGACGGCTGCGTCGGACATCAGGCGCTCCTCAGTTGTTCGATCGCCACTTCCAGCTCCCTGGTGGTGAACGGCACGCCGGCGACCTTGCTCACCGACTTGGCGTCGACGAGGTACTTGCCACGGACGATGTTGCACAGCTGTCCGCGGTTGAGCTCGGGAACGAGCACCTTGGGGAAGCGCGCGAGCTTCTCGCCTAGGTCCTTGGGCAACGGGTTGACGTGCATCAAGTGGATCCAAGCCAGCTTGTGGCCGTCGCGGCGCTGGCGCTGCACGGCGGCATGGATCGCTGCCCACGTCGAGCCCCATCCGAGTACACAGATGTCGGCGTCGGCGTCGCCGACGATCTCGAGCTCCGGGAAGTCATCGGCGATGCGCTCGATCTTGGCTGCCCGCAGCTGACCCATCAGCGCGTGGTTCTCCGGCGTGTAATCGACGTTGCCGGTCTTGTCGGCCTTCTCGAGCCCGCCGACGCGGTGCATCAGGCCGGGCGTGCCGGGGATCGCCCATGGGCGGGCGAGCGTGTCGGGATCGCGCAGGTACGGCAGGTAAACGGGGCTGCCTTCCTGGTCGACGCCGTTGTGCTCGCTCTGGAACGGCACGGCGATGTCGGGCAGCGATTCGACGTCGGGTATCCGCCACGGCTCGGATCCGTTGGCCAGGTACCCGTCGGACAGCAGGATCACGGGCGTCCGGTACTTGAGCGCGATGCGGGTCGCCTCGATCGCGGCCTCGAAGCACTGCGCAGGGCTGTAGCAAGCAACGATCGGGATCGGCGCCTCGCCGTGGCGGCCGAACATGGCGAGGTTGAGGTCGGCCGCTTCGGTCTTGGTCGGAAGGCCGGTCGACGGACCGCCGCGCTGGATGTCGATGATCAGCATCGGCAACTCGATCGACACCGCGAGCGAGATCGTCTCGCTCTTCAACGACAGGCCGGGGCCCGATGTGGTGGTGACGCCGAGGTGACCGGCGAAAGCGGCCCCGAGTGCCATGCCGGCGGCGGCGATCTCGTCCTCGGCCTGCACGGTGCGGATACCGAAGTGCTTGTGCTTGGAGAGCTCGTGGAGGATGTCGGATGCGGGCGTGATGGGATACGACCCGAGCAGCACGGGCAGCTTCGCCAG
>DASQTR010000291.1:0-5524 GCA_035641795.1 Ilumatobacter sp. | reverse complement strand
TGTAGCCGATCAGGTAGGCAGCCATGATCGGGCCGACACCGTGCACGGCGGTGACGCTCGAGCCCGACTCGGCAACGGCGTCACGGATGCGTGTTTCGAGCTCAGCGAGGGCCGTGTCCAAGCGGCGCACCTCAGCGAGGTGTTCACGCGCGACAGCCTTGGGGTGGCGGGCGATCTCGTTGGTGGCGTGGATGCGAGTGACGATCGCGGCGGCCTGGTCGGCGCGGAGCCGGCGAGGAAAGTGGCCTTCAGCCAGGTAGCACAGCGTGCTGTGGAGCCGGCACACGGCGCGAGTGCGACCGGCGACCAGCTCGTGATGGCGCTTGGCCAACAGTCGCAGCACGGCGACGTGATCCTCGGGCGCGACCGGGCGCAGACCGCGCTTGCGTCGCGCGGCGACAGCAACCGAGCGCGCGTCGTGGCGATCGGTCTTGGAGCGTTGCTCGTTGTCCAACAAGCGAACCCGAGCAGCCAACGCCGGTGGCACATCGAGCACGCGCTCGCCGGCGGTGACGAGCTGTCGCGCCAACAACGCACCCGTACCCGACGCGCCTTCGATCGCCCACACGCGCGGTTCGAAGCGAGACGCCCAGTCGAGGAGTCGCTGTCGTTGGAGACGGTTCGCTGTCACCGTCAACTGGTCCTGGATCTGTTCGTGATCGTCGAGCACGACCGCGACATGCGAGCCGCGGTGCGGACCGACTCCGATGATGAACATCAGTTCCTGCCTTTCCTGTCGTCGTGAGTGATGTCGCGACGGGCAGCCCTGATGTGTGTTCGATGCCTCGTTCCTGTTTCCACCCACGCCGCGACGAGAACTCGACTGACGGCCCAATCGCTCTGAAGCCAAACCCGCACGCGGGCCGGCAGGGCATTCGAGAGACCGTCAGCCGAGCACTCGAGACGTTACGAACTTGCGCAACGTCCTTGAATCGATCGTGCCATCAGGGCATTCTGCGCTTGTGGCGCTTACTCGTCAGCGGTTTGATTCAGCACTTCGAACACGAGGTCGACCACTCCGGGTGTGATGGCAGGATCGATCAGTTGCACGTGCGTGGTGTCCGCGAACTCCCGGTACTCGGCCTGGCGGCCAGCGTCGATCAATAGCTGCGCGACATCGGCTCCACGGGTCGAACCCGGATCGTTCGAACCGCTCGCCAGCATCACGGGCGGCACCGCGTCGAGCGAGTCGGGGATGGTCACGTCGTAGTCCGGCGCCAGCCCAACCACGGCGTCGGGCGTGGCGTTGCCGTCGTGAAGGCACCCTGGCGTGTCAGTCTCGGGCTCGATCGCGGCGGTGAGCGCGAGGTCGCCGGCGAGCGAGTGGCCGACCAGCACCGCGCGGTCGGAATCGCCCCCGTAGTCGCCCGTGACGGCTCGTGCGAAGCGCACGGCGCACCGAACGTCCTGGATCGAGTCGGCTCGACTGTTGCTCGTCGCCGCGCTCCGGTAGCTCGTGAGGAACACGATAGCGCCGCGACGGGCGAGTGCTCCGGCCAATGCATCGAGGTAACGCCGCGCGTCGAATGGCGCCGGTCCACCTGGGAGGAGCACGATGGTGGGCAGCCCGGTCCCAGTCGACGGCGCAAGCACATCGAGCGGAAGCGTGCAGTCACGACCCGAGCAGTCCACGGTGTCGGTAAACGGCACATCGATGTCGGTCCTCAATCCTTCGGCAACATCCGGAGAGAAGGGGCCCGGCGAGCGCACCATCAGGGTTGGTCGCGTCGTGCTGGTGGCGGCCGCGGTCGGCGGAGCGGTGCCGGCCACCACGGCCGTTGACGGCGCCGAACCTGGCGGACCGGACCCTGATCCGTCATTGCCCCCACAGGACATGACGACACCGAGTAGACCGAGCCCCAGCGCGGTGTGAACCCTCAGACGTTGTGGCATCAGTCGCCCCTGACTGAATCGGAGAACGCGGGAACGCCCGAACTATACGACAGCCGCACTCGCACCGAACTGCCGTTCGGCACTTGGCGAGCGAACCCGACTTCGGGCAATCTGAAACGCGTGCCGAGCGAGTTCCTAGTCGTGTACGACTACGGGATGGGAGGCCTGTGGGCCGTCGTCTTTGCGGACTCGGCGGACGAGATCACGACTCGCTACCCCGAAGTCGGCATTGCGACGGACCGGCCAGCCTGGATGGACGACGCCGATCTGGAGCGGCTCCGACGAGAGGTCGTAGACATCAATGCTCCGGAGGATGAAGGCATCTTCAAGGCGGCCGTCGCTGATCGATCGAAGTAGGCGGCCGATCCGAACTGCCGATGGCGTCTTGCGGGCGAGCGCCGGTAGGCCATTGGAAAACCTGCTGCAGCAAGGGCGCCTGGGACTGCCGCTATGGTCAGCGCGATGCCCGGGCGTTATCGGGTTCGGCTTCACGGAAGGACCTTGACCATCTGGGATATCGACGCCTCGCGTGCCGGTCACACGGCTCAAGAATGGCTCGATGTCAGCGACAAGGCGGGGATAGATCCGCTTGCCACGATCAGTGTGGAACTGATTGCTGGTGACACGCCAACGGACTCGGATCTACTCGGAACGTTGGAGGACGTGCCAGCTACCCACCCGGCGTTGACTGCGTCCAACCCGCGGTATAGGTCGTACTGGTGGGAGCCCGCGCTCGTGCGCGTCGTCTCGAGTGCTCGGCGATTATTCGCGCCTAGGCAATCCTCATCGACGGACGACTAGCGCGCTGGCGAACGCGCATATCTGCCGTACTGCACCCCTGATGATCTGCGCCCGCCACGATCGTTGCACTGCGAGCGACGACCGGGCATTCGGAGCGGTTCGCGGATCCGAGGTGCAGGTGATTTGGGTCCTCAGAGCGCGGTGTTGTCGTCGATGGTCCAGAGCTGCTCGGCACGTGACGCGGCCGCCCGAACGCGACCTCCATCAACATCTGCTCTGCACTCCGTGATGCGATACTTCGGCCACTCGGCGACGAACGTCAGCGGTCCATCCGGAGGCAACGGCCAGAGCCAAGCATTCATCGCCCAACTTCCACGGTCGCCGCCGCCGCTGCGCATGACGACGACCGGACCGGACGGTCGCTCGTCAATCTCCGCTGGAAGGGCATCCAGATTGCTCCAACTCGTTCCGTCGGCGTAGATCACACCCAGCCGTAGCAGTTCGTCTGGCAGTCCTCGTCGCGCGCAGGCGGGCGACTGTGGAACTCCCAGGGCAAGAACGTGCGTTCATCCTCCGGTTCGCGCAGTTCGAGTTGCAACGTGAACTCTGCGCCGGTCGGGTAGGCGTCGAACCGCCCCGCAATCAAGATCGCTTCATCCGTCCGGAACACGACGGCCCGTTCAGGCGCGTACCCCGCCAGCCAACCCTGAGGCGGTCCTAGCCATTCTGGTAGTGCATGCCAACCAGGTTCGCGAGACACCAGGCGCGGTCGACCCGCAAAGAAGCCCACGATCGAACGGTACTGCGACCGTGCCCAGCGGGACGATGGCCTGCATGGCTACACACGTCCACCGGTGCCGCCGCGCGCACCGATCTGCCGCTCGGTACGTGACACGGCGCTCGCGGCCGGGCAGTCTGGGCGCGGTCGGGACTATGCAGAAAGGTGACTTGCATGAACCATTCGGGCAGTATCCGATGAGCAAACGAAGCTTTGGTCTGGCCGACCCGTCGCGACTGGCGACGATGAGCGGGCGCGATCTGATGCAGGCCATGATCGACGGCGCCATACCCCAGCCGCCAATCGGCCAGGCGATGTGTTTCTACCTCGTCGAGGTGGGCGACGGCTTCGTCGTGTTCGAGGGCAATCCGGACGCACAACTGCTCAACCCGCTGGGCCATGTGCACGGCGGCTTTGCGCTGACGGTGATCGACAGCGCCTGCGGAGCCGCCGCGCATTCGCTGCTTGGTCCCGGTGTGGGCTTCGGGACGATTGAGACTAAGGGCAACTTCTGTCGCCCCATAACGCGCGACACCGGCCGCCTCCGCGCCGAAGGACGCGTGGTGTCGCAGGGTCGCCGGGTGATCTTGTCTGAAGCGCGCATACTCTCGAGCGACGGGCGCGTGATGGCGCATGGTACGTCGACGGTAATGGTGTTGTAGCGGAGGACCTGAGCCGAGATCGTGGCCTGCGCATGGGAACTGGCTCGCGAGCACGGCGTCGCGGCGGTGTCGCTGCGTGCACTGGCGAGCGAGGTCGGCATCCGTCAGCCGTCGCTGTACGAGTACTTCGATTCGAAGCACGCGCTGTACGACGCGATGTTCGCCGACGGCAACCGACAACTCCTCGCCCGCCTCGACGGCGTGAAGCTGCCAACTGATCCCCGCGCCGCCCTCAAGAAGATCCTCCACACCTTCATCGAGTTCGCGCTCGAAGACCCAGCGCGCTGCGAGTTGCTGTTCGAGCGTCACCTACCCGGCTTCAACCCGACACCAGAGTCGTACGCGCTCGCCTCCGAGGCGCTCGACCACGTCGTGGCGGTCATGCGCGACGCCGGCGTCTCCGAGCAGGGCGACATCGACTGCCTCGTGGCCGTCACCGCCGGCCTCATGCAAGCCCAGTTGGCCAACGATCCCGGCGGCCACCGTTGGGTGCGCCATCTCGACCGGATGATCGATCTGCACCTCGACCACGCACATCAAAGGAGCCTGCAATGATCCAACGGCTCGACCACGACCACGTCAGCGTGCACATGCGGGCCGAGCCCGAGGTCATCTACGCCCTCGTCGTCGATGTCACTCGCACGCCAGAGTTCAGCCCCGAGACCGTCGAGTGCCGGTGGCTGGACGGGGCGACCGGACCTGTCGTCGGCGCCCGCTTCAAGGGCCGCAACAAGATGCCGAACCGTCCCACCCTCAGCAACAAACCGGTCGTCACCATCGTCGACCCCGGTCGCACGTTCGCCTTCTCCCGCACCGAACCCTTCGGTGGCACTGTCGAGTGGCGCTACGAGTTCGCCCCTGACGCAAACGGCACCACCCTCACCGAGTCATACACGGTGACCAAACCCGTCTCACGATTCGGCTGGTTCATCATCGGAACGCTGTTCGGACGCAAGGACCGCCGTACCGATCTACACAACGGCATGGTGGAAACGCTCGAACGCATCCGCCAGGTCGCGGAGCGCGAGAGCATCGATCGCATGCGCGCGGCGGCACGCTAGACCCGGTGCGGAAGCGCCGATCTGTGCCGTTGGTAGGTGTCGGCTAACCGTTGTTCGGCGCCGCGCGTCCTGTGGCGGGCTCGGTGGCCGAAGTGCGCGTTTGCGGTCGCTGTGTCAGCGGTCGAGCTGTCCGCGAGGTCGCGGTGCGTCGATGAATGACGCGTCATCGCCAACGACGACGCGGGCTTCTATCCGGCTGAGATGCTCACCGAAGAAGAGCGTTGCCGCGAGTTCGCCACGTGTTCGCACGTCTGTCTTGTCGAAGATGGCCTTGAGGTGATCGGACACTGTATGTGGCGAGATCGCAAGCCTCGACGCGATCTGTGCTGTGGTCGCACCGCGCAGGACGAGCTGGGTGACCTGTTGTTCGCGTGAGGTGAGCCCGTAGG
>DASQTR010000290.1:0-5364 GCA_035641795.1 Ilumatobacter sp. | reverse complement strand
GAGCCACGCCAGGCAGCGGTTGGCGTCGACGACACCGGGCGCGACGATGGCGCCGGTCGGGCACCCGTCGAGGCAGCGCCTACACGTCCCGCACCCGTCGCCCACCGGCTCGCCGGTTGGGTACTCGGCGGTGGTCACGATGCATCCCAGCACGAAGTAGCTGCCGGCACCGGGGAGCAGCAGGTTGGCGTTCTTGCCGAACCAGCCGAGCCCCGCCAGGTAGGCGACCTCGCGGTCGACGATCGAGTTGTCGTCGGCGAACACGACCGCCCTGTGGCCGGCGCGTCGGATCCGCAATGCGATCTCGCGCAGACCGGCGCGGAGCGGCGCGTAGTGATCGACCCACGCGTATCGGGCCACGCGGGCCTGCGGACCGGCCGGCCGCTCAGGCTCGTCACGCTGGCGATACGGCCGGGCGGCGGCGATGATCGACCTGGCGCCGACCACCGCCCGTTGCGGGTCGGTCGACCGCACGGGATCGCGGTACGTGAAGCCCATGCCGGCGTGCAGGCCGGCCGCCTTGCGGCGCACGATCTCGGCGCGGGCGCGGTGGAGCTCGTCAGCCGGTGCGACGCCGAGCCGCGAGATCGAGTGCCCCTCGGCGATCGCGACGACCTCGTCCCATGTCGGCAGTTCGGCAACGCGGCGAACCATTGCGCCAGCGTACGGGGACGCACCGCTCAGCTGGCGACGTGCCGCAGACGGGGCACCATGCCGGCCCTGCCGAACAGCTGCACCACTCGCGCCTGATCTGGATCGAGATCGAGCCCGCCAGAGGCCGGAGCACGCTCACGCGCCAGAGGTTCGTCGAGCAGGAACGTCACGACGCAGTCCGCGCACGCGGACGTCGCCTGCATCAGGCACGCGTCGCACGAGATGGTGAACGGCGTGTCGTAGTCGATCGGGTTGTCAGCGGTGCTGTCGCTCATGACGACGATCATGAACGGGGGGTGTCGCAGCGCAGTCCGGAACGCCGGAGATCAATGCGTCAGCGTCAGCAGTTGCTCGCTGCTGATGGTGTTGGCACCCATCGCTCGCACGTCGCGGACGATCTGCTGATCGTTGGTGACCACGACAACCTGGCGCGTTGCCGGCAGTCGGCGAACCTCGTCGCGAATCACGTCGTCGGCGATCACGTCCTTGGGCGAGAACACGACGCGTACGACCCGACGACGATCGGCGACGGCACCGATCACCTCGGCGCCGTCGAACACCACCGTGATGTCGCTCCCGAAACGGCGGGCGAGGTTCTCGATCGCATCGAGCAGGACGACTCGCTGCCCGGCGCAGTCGAGCCCCGGCCAGGCCAGCTTGGCGACGTTGTAGCCGTCGACGAGCACCGACGCTCCGGACCGCAGCAGGTACTCCGCCGCCGTGTGTGAACCACCCATCACACCGCCCGGCAGCGGCATCGCCTTGCGTTTGCTCTCCTTCGGCTTGCCGGGCGCCGCCGGTGTGGCGAGCGACGCCAGTTGGTCGGCGAGCGCACTCGCCGAAGCCGCCAGGCGCGCCAGCTCCGACCGCTCGGCTGCGAGCGTCGAGCGGTCGGCGAGCACGTGATCACGAACGACCTCGGCCGCGCCCTGTGCGGCGACGGCCTCGTCGCGCGCGCCGACCGCCGTTGCGAGCTTCGCCAGTGCGGCGGCTTCGCGGTCACGCGCGTGGCGCGCCTCGAGCCGCGTGTCGGCCAGTTGTACCTGGAGCTCGTCGATCGTGTCGGTGTACTTGACGACATCGGACCGCAACCCGTCAATGACCACTTGGTGCTCGCTCAACCTCTCCTGCAGCGCCAACACCTCGACACGGGCGCGGGCCGCCGCCTGTTCGGCGGCGACGAGACGCTTCTCAGCGCGCTTGAGTGCCAGTGCCTTGTCGGCCTCGACGGCTTCGGCATCGGCCGCTGCTGCCAAGCGCGCCAGCTCCGCCTCCCACCCCTCTTGGCGCGAAAGCCACACCAGACCGACGGCGTCGACCAGTTCCGGGGTGGCCGCCTTGGCGATCAGCGTTCGGAAGGCGTCGTCGGTCTCGATGATGCGCCGCACCGCCGGCAACGCCTCCTTCGGCAGTCGCGGCATCTGGAGGTAACGCTTGAGGCCGGCCGGATACTTGATCGGAGGCTTGCGCTTCTGACCTTCGCGCGCGATGTCGACCGCGAACTGCAGCGCCGACCTGAGGTGCCGCGGTTCGACTGATGGCGTCGACATGGGTTGAGCGTACCGCTGCCGTTGTTCACTCCCCGGACGGCTTGCGTTCACGAACACGTGTTCTTGACTCCGAACGTGTGTTCGTGGTTCGATCCGACGATGCAGCGACAGGTGTTGGGACAGCGCAGCTTCGATGACTACGTCGAGGATCGCGGCGTGGCGCTCGTCGACACGACGTTCTGCATCCTCGATCTGGAGACGACCGGTGGCAACCGCAACGACGACACGATCACCGAGATCGGCGTCGTCAAGGTTCGCCGCGGCGAGTGCCTGGGCACCTTCCATACGCTCGTCAATCCCGGCCGGGCGATCCCGCCCCAGATCACGGTGCTGACCGGTCTGACCGATGCGGTCGTGGCAACCGCGCCGCGCATCGAGAGCGTGCTCGGAACACTGATCGACTTCCTCGGGGGTGGCGTGTTCGTCGCTCACAACGCATCGTTCGACCTTGGATTCTTGCGGGCCGCGCTCGCCCGCGACCAGCGCGCCGACTATCGCCCGACCGTCGTCGACACTGCCGCCCTCGCCCGCCGGCTGCTGCGCGACGACGTGCCCAACTGCCGGCTGTCGACGCTCGCTGATCGGCTGCGGCTCGACCACAAGCCGACCCACCGGGCGCTGGACGACGCGCTCGCGACAACCGACTTGCTGCACCACCTCATCGAGCGCGCCACCGGGCTCGGCGTTCTAGGACTCGACGACCTCCTGACGCTCGCCAAGCTGGCCGGTCACCCACAGGCCGCCAAGCTGGCGATGACCGCCAAACTGCCGCGCACCCCGGGCGTTTACATGTTCTGCGGCTACCGCGACGAGGTGCTGTACGTCGGCAAGGCGACCAACCTGCGCCAGCGCGTACGCAGCTACTTCGGCCGCGACGACCGGCGGCGTGTGGGGACGATGTTGCGCGAGATGCAGGCCGTGCGCCATCTCCAACTCGCCGATCCGCTCACCGCCGAGGTGGTCGAGTCACGGTTGATCTCGCGCATGCTCCCCCGCTACAACCGCGCCGGCACCCGGGCCGACAAGTACTGCTACGTGCGACTCGACGTCGACTCGGCGTGGCCACGTCTCGCGATCGTCAAAGACCCCGCCCGAACCGGCCTTCACCTCGGCCCGCTGCCGTCCCGAACAATGGCCACGCTGGTCGTCGAAGCGCTGCAATCGGCGCTGCCGCTCCGTCGCTGCGCCACGCGGCTGTCGGCGTCGTACGTGCCAGCGCCTGACGCGGCACCGTGCAGCGCGGCGCAGATGGGCGTCGCTCAGTGTCCGTGCGCGGGGGTCTGCGACGTGACGTCGTACGCCGCGGCCGTCGAGACCGCCCGGCACGCGATGAGCGGCAACCCGACGGCGATCGAGGTCCGCCTACGCGATCGCATGAGCGACCTCGCCGGCGCCCAGCGCTTCGAGGAGGCGGCCCTCGTCCGGGATCGTTTGTCGGCGCTACTCGGGGCGGTCAAGCGTCATCGTCTGATCGCCGCCCTGCGCGGTGCCGATCGGCTGCAGGTCCGACGCGACGGCGCCACGTGGAGCATCGATGCCGCCCGCCTCGTCGACGTCACAGTCGAGGGCACCGTCGGGCGAGCGCTGCCCGTCGATCCGCCGGCCGCGCCCGCGGAGGGTCGACCGATCGCACGTGAGCACATCGACGAAGCGCTGTGCCTCGCGCGCTACCTCGAACAGAACGCCGCCAGTCTCGAGCTCGTCGAGTGCTCGGGTGTGTGGTCGTTCCCGGTGCTCGAAACTCAGACCGCCGGATCGAGTGGGTCGTCGACACCGGTGGTACCCAGCGCGACGACGCCCTCGTGATCGATGCGTAGCAGCTTGACGTGCCCGGTCTCAGGCAGCGCGCCTGCGATCTCTTCGGCGCGGCCGGGGTCGCACATGGCGGCGATCGTCGGCCCACTGCCGGACAGCCACGCCGCCCAGGCCCCGGCGTCGAGTGCGGCGTCGAGCGCCGCCGCCGATTCGGGAACCTGCTGGAGCCGGAGCTGCTGGTGGAGACGGTCTTCGGTGGCCGCTCGCAACGCCGCCACCTCGCCGTTGGCGCACGCCGCCACGAACATCGCCGCCCGTCCGACGTTGAAGACGGCGTCCGCTCGCGACACCGTGTCGGGCAGGCGTCCGCGTGAATGGTCGGTCGAGGTGGTCGTCGAGTTCGGCACCCAGACCACGACAACCGGGTTGAAGGCCAAGGGCACCTGCACCACCCCGCGTCCGGTGGCCACGACGACGCCGCCATAGATCGAGGCCGCGACGTTGTCGGCGTGCCGCTCGAGCTCGCTCGTCACGGCCAGCATCTCGGCACGTGTCGCCGGATCGTCGAGCGCCGCCGGACTCGACTGCTGCACCGCCGCAGCTGCCGCGCCCCCGACCCGCGCTGCGCCGCTGAAGCCGAGTCCGCGGCCAATGGGAATTGGCGACCGCACCCAGAGCGGCCCGGTGCCGCCGGCGCGCCGGAAGGCGACCTCGGCAGGATGACGTTCGTCGGCCGCGAGCGCGCCGGCCGGCGGTTCACCGATCCCGGTCTCGGCATGCAGGCCGAGCGCCATGCCGAGAACGTCGAAGCCGGCGCCGAGGTTGGCCGACGACGCCGGAACGCGTACCACCCAGTCGTTCATCGGTCGGACATCGACGTCAGCCCGCCGCCTCACGCGACGCATGCACGAAGCGCTCGAGCGTGGCCGCCGCGGCCCCCGAGTCGATCGCCCGCTCGGCGATGGTGAGGCCGTCGGCCAGATCGACCGCACGACCGGCGACCACGAGACCGGCACCGGCGTTGAGCAGGACGATGTCGCGATGCGGGCCGCGCTCACCGGCCAGCACCCGCCGGACGAACTCGGCGTTCTCCGCCGGCTCACCCCCGACGAGGTCGTCGTCACGGACCCGCGCCAAACCGAACTCTTGCGGGTCGACACGGAAGTGGCGCACTTCGCCGTGATCGAGGTCGATCACATCACTGCGGTCGGTCGTGCTCAGCTCGTCGAGGTCGCCGCCGTGGACCACCCAGGCGCGTCGAGAGCCGTGCGACTTCAGCGTCTCGATCATGCGCTCGGCGAAGGCGGTGTTGGCGACGCCGATCACCTGGCGGCGTACCCGACCGGGGTTGGCCATCGGCCCGAGCAAGTTGAACACGGTGGGCACGCCGATCTCCCGGCGGGAG
>DASQTR010000289.1:0-5989 GCA_035641795.1 Ilumatobacter sp. | reverse complement strand
GCAGCGCATCGTCGATGTCCATGGCCGCCCGTCGCGGGTCACGACCGCCGGTGCCGCGCCGTCGCTCGGCACCTACCTGCTGCTGGCCTATCTGCCGCCCGAGCAGGCGGTGGAGGGCAACAAGCTCGGCGTGGTCTACATGAACGAGCAGTACCCGGTAACCGTCGCCAGGGTCGGCAGCCAACCGTTGTTCGACCCCGACGACAGCCGGATGAAAACCGACCCCGCATGACCGCCGTCCAGCGCGATTCCGTTCTGCCGGCGCGAAAGCGCCAGTGCACGTCGCTTTCGCGCCGCCAGAACCGACCGCCCAGCTTTGCTGGCGCGATTGATCCGTCCCAGGTCGCTTTCGCGCCGGCAGACCGTGGGGTGGTGTTGTGAGATTCCTCGTGTGTGTGAAGCGCGTGCCGGCTCCCGGCGCACGCATCAACATCACTGCTGATGGGCAGGAGGTCGACACTGCCCACCTGGCATTCACCACGTCGCCGCACGAGGAGTGCGCGGTCGAGGCGGCCGCGCAGCTCGTCGAGCAACACGGCGGCGAAGCGACGGTTATGACGCTGGGACCACCCGAAGCGGAGGAGCAATTGCGCTACGCGGTCTCCGTGGGCATGACCAGGGCGGTGCTGCTCCCGATCAGCGATGGCGACTGGGATCCGCACCGCACCGCGCAGGCGATCACCGCCGGCATCCGCCAGATCGAGTCGACCGACGGCGCCTTCGACGTGATCCTGTTCGGCAACGAGTCGGCCGACTCCGGCGGCTTCCAGGTCGGCATCCGAGTCGCCCATGCGCTCGGCCGGCCGATGGTCAACGGTGCCAAGGGGCTGACGATCGAGGACGGCGTCGCCCACGTGCAGCGCGAGTCCGACGCCGGCCGAGAGACGTACGAGCTGCCGCTGCCGGCGGTCGTGGGCGTCAAGGAAGGCATCAACCTTCCCCGCTACCCGACGATGAAAGGACGCCTCGCCTCGAAGAAGGCGGACGTGATGTCGATCGCACCGACGGGCACCGAGGGCGGCCTCCACAAGGTGTCGTTGCGGAGGCCGGTCGAGAAGCGCTCCGAGACCGTGATCCTCGGCAGCGGGCCCGAGGCAGCCCCGGCCGTTGTCGACGTGTTGGCCGAGATCGGGGTGCTGTGATGTCGGGAACGGTGCTCGTCGTCGCCGAACACGACCGTGGCTCGCTGGCGCCGGCCACGCTGGAAGCGCTCACTGCCGCCCACTCGCTCGGCGACCGAGTCGACGCCCTGACGATCGGCGACGCCGCCGATCCACTCGCCGAGCAGCTCGCCGCGTACGGCGTCACGACAGTCCACCAAGCACACGACCCGCTGCTCACCGACTACGGCCCCGAAACCTGGGGCGAGGCCGTGGCGCAGGCGGTTCGGGCGCTGTCGCCGTACGCCGTGCTGGCGACCGGCACCGACCGCGGCAACGAGGTGCTGGCGCAGGCGGCGGCGCGGCTGGACCTGCCGTTCTCCGCCAACTGCACCGAGTTCGGCGGCGGCGACCCGCTCACGCTCACCCGCGTGCGTTGGGGCGGGTCGCTCCTCGAGGACGCGACGCTCACCGCTGACGTCAAGCTCGTCACGATCGCACATCACGCCGTCGACGCGCGCCCGACGGCCACACCGGGTCCGGCCACGCCGGCGGTGCTCGACGTGTCGATCGATCCGGTGCTCGGCCGCTCGCTGGTCAAGGACCGCGTCGAGCGCGAGGCGGGCGTCACGCTGGCGACCGCGCCGGTGGTCGTGGGCGGCGGGCGCGGCGTCGGCTCGGCGGACGGTTTCGCCGCGTTGCAGGAGCTGGCGGCGGAGCTCGGCGGCGTGGTGGGCTGCTCGCGCGCCGTCACGAACAACGGGTGGCGCAACCACACCGATCAGGTTGGCCAGACGGGCACGCGGATCGCGCCCGACGTCTACTTCGCGTGCGGCATCTCTGGCGCCATCCAGCACTGGGTGGGTGCGATGGCGAGCAAGAACATCATCGCCATCAACACCGACCGCGAGGCCAACATGGTGACCAAGGCCGGCTACGCCGTGATCGGCGATCTCCACCAAGTGGTCCCGGCGATCACCGCCGAGATCCGCCGCCGACGAGGTGTCTGACACCAACTGTCCGTGTTCCAGAAGGCGAACCCGCCGCATCAGCGAACAGTTGGTGTCAGGCACGAAGCGGTCGCGAACGCTCGGTGTCAGACACTCGGCGCTCCGACAGCTGACGCTCCCCAGAACACTGGGTGTCAGACACCAGCTGTTCGCGTTACTTTCCCTTCATGGGCAGCTGGGTGGTTCGACACGTTCGTCGTGACGAGTTCGAGGCGTGGACGCGCCTGTACCGCGGGTACGCGGCGTTCTACAACTGCCCGACCTCCGACGAGCACCAGCACCAGATCTGGGGATGGATCCACGACGACGGACTGGTGGAGGCGCTGGTCGCCGCGCCCGTCGACGCGTCCGGCAATGAAACCGGCGCGATCCAGGGTCTCGCGCACCTGCGTGAATGGGTGCGCCCGTTACGCGGCGTGAAGTGCGGCTACCTCGACGACCTGTTCGTCGACCCCGACCATCGGGGCAGCGGTGTTGTCGACGCGCTGTACGAGGCGATGCGGGCGCTAGCCGCCGAACGCGGTTGGCCGGTCATCCGCTGGACCACCGCCGACGACAACTACCGCGCCCGCGCCGTCTACGACAAGCTCGCCACGCGGACCATGTGGATCACTTACGACATGACGACACCGTGACATCCGGCACCACGCCAGCGCTTACGTATCTGCGCACGGGTGAGCGGGCTCTCTGGGGTACGGCGCCCCGCCGCACGTCATCACGATCAGGAGTGAACCCACGATGGCCAACATCACCCACAGCGTCAACCATCAGCAGCAGACACGTGAGAACTCGTGCTGGGCGGCCTCCGCGGCGATGCTGACCGGCACCACCGAGTCGGTGGTCCTCGAGAAGTTCGCCGACTTCGGCGACGACGGCGCCGACGAGCCCGAGTGCCAGCGGCTGGCCACCGAACTCAGCCTGACGGTGCTACCGGAGGCGTGCCGCACCCCGGAGGGTTGGTGGCAGATCCTCGAGCGCGGTCCGGTGATGGTCGGCATCCCCGGCCACTTCATCGTGGTCAGCGGCATCGACTACAACGAGGACACGCAGGCCTACTACCTGCTCGTCAACGATCCAGGCAACAGCGGTCCGGATTGGCGGTTGCTGTCGACGGTCGAGAATGGGTACGAAGCCGACTGGGAGTTCGGCTGGGACCTGCTGCAGTCCTGAGCGAGTTACACGTCCACTGGTACGCCGGTCGCGTCGACGGGTCGCTCCGACACATCGTCGGGGCGGCCCATCTCGCGTGTCCACGCTGCGAACTCGAGCATCACGCCGTCCGGATCGAAGAAGTAGAACGACCGCACGAACACGCCTGGGTGGAGCTCGCGGGCGACCTGGTACGGGCTGTCGTCGTGATCGAGCACCATGCTCACTTCGACACCGGCGTCGATCAACTTCTGGCGGTACTCCAAGAAGCGCTCGAGCGGCACGTTGAAAGCGAGATGGTTCATCGAACCGTGGGCGGAGACGATGTCGCCGGCGCCAGGAAGCGCCGGCGCGTTCGATACACCTGGTTGCGCGGGGCCGGCGTTGGGGAACCAGAAGAACGCGAGACAGTCGCCGTTGCCGATATCGAAGAAGAAGTGCTGGCCGCCGCCATCGGGCAGGTTGAGGGTCTTGACCAGCGGCATGCCCAGCACGTCGCGGTAGAAGCGCACCGTCCGGGCCATGTCGCTGGTCACGAGCGCGATGTGGTTGACGCCACGCAACTCGAATCGCTCGTTGCTCGCCACGTTGCTCAACCTAATCGCGCGCGAACGCAACCGGATCGAAGTCGTCAGGTGAGGGCAGCTCCACGATCGGGTCGTCTCGGTCGTCCCACTCGAGGCGCAGCGCCTTCGTCATGACTGCGTGCATGAAGTACAGCCCGGTGATGTAGGTGAACTCCAGGATCTCCTCGTCGGTGAGGTGGCGGTGCAACTCGTCGAACACGGCGTCGGGGACTCGTCCGCGCTGGTCGACGAGGTAGTCGGTGTAGGCCAGCAGTGAGCGCTCGCGTGCGTCGAAGCAATCGGCAACCTGCCAGTGGGCGATCGCCGCGATCTTGTCCTCGGGCATGCCAAGCCCGCGGCAGCTCTTGCAGTGCTGGGAGTACACGAACTGGCTGGCGACCAGCCACCCGGCACGCGTCTGGCCGAGCTCGCGCAGCAACGGGTCGAGCCGCCGGTCCGGGCTGCGGTAGACGGCGAAGCCACTGACGCAGTGGTGGAAGATGTCGGGTACGAGCGCGAACACCGTCCACCAGTCGCCTGGCGTGCCGGTCGACGTGCCGGGCTCGGCGACCGGGTCGCGCTCACCGAAGAGCAAGTCGTAGAGGGGCAGGACCGACCGGGGGTCCGCTTCGGACCGGGGAACCTGACGAAGGCGTGGCATGCCCGCAGTCTCGCCCAGCGGATTCACGGCGCGCTAGAACGTGGCGGTGCCCTCGGCTGAACTCGGGATGTATCCCTTTGCATCCGTGCGCTGGGCTTGGGATGCGTTGTGGGAGGCGTTGCGCGAGCGCGTCGACTGGCTTCCACCCAAGTTGGCGTACAGCGGTGACGTGAATGCGCGCTGGGTCGACCCCGACTGCGTCGTCAATCACGTCTGCGGATGGCCACTAGCCCGCCGGCACGCCGACGACCAGCGCGTGCTCGGCGCCTTCTCGCTCACGATCCCTGAAGCCGACGGATACCGATACCGCAGCACGATCGTCTCCCCGCACGACGTCGCCCTCGCCGACCTCATGGGCGGCGACGTGCGCGTCGTGACGAACAGCAGCGACAGCCTTTCCGGCTGGATCAGCCTGCTCAACGCGATCGTGGGCGAACACGGCGCCTTGCCGTGCGCGGTCACGTTCACCTCGGCCCACGTGGAGAGCTTGCGGATCCTGGCGGAGGCGGGCGCCGATCTTGCCTGCATCGACTCGTGGAGCCTGGCCCTGATCACCAGGGAGCAACCCGAGCTCGTCGACATTCTGCACCGGATCGCGCTCGGCCCGTGGATCCCGAGCCCGGCCATGACGGTGCGCGAGACGGTCCCGGTGGAGGACGGGGAGCGGCTCGCGGACGCGCTCGTCGCCGTGTTGGCCAGCGACGCGTCGGCGCCGATCCGTGAAGCGCTGTTTATCGACGGCTTCGTGCGCCTCACGATCGACGACTACCGCCCGGTGTTGGCGCTCCGGAGCGGCGAAGCGTGACGTCGCGCGCACCGCTCGACGGCCTGATCGTCGCCGACCTCTCGCGCGTGCTCGCCGGGCCGTACTGCACGATGCTGCTGGCCGACATGGGGGCCACCGTGATCAAGGTGGAGAGCCCCGCCGGCGACGAGACCCGGACGTGGACGCCGCCCGATCGCGACGGCGTGTCGACTTACTACCTGTCGATCAACCGCAACAAGCGCTCGGTCGTGCTCGACTTCAACGACCCCGGCGACGTCGCGCTCACCCGCGAGCTGTTGCGGCGAGCAGACGTAGCGGTGGAGAACTTCAAGCCCGGCGGGCTGCACAAGTTCGGCCTCGACTACGAGTCGGCTCGGGCGCTCAACCCGCGGCTCGTGTATCTGTCGATCAGCGGCTTCGGCACCGCCGAAGGTGCGTGGCTGCCCGGCTACGACCTCGTCGTGCAGGCGGTGTCTGGCCTCATGAGCCTCACCGGTGAACCCGACGGTCCGGCCTACCGTGCGGGCGTCGCCGCTTTCGACGTGATGACAGGTTTGCACGGCTTGATCGGCGTGCTCGCCGCGCTGCGCCAGCGCGACGCGACCGGGGAGGGCCAGCACGTCGAGGTGAGCCTGCTGGCCTCGGCGCTGTCGGGGCTGGTGAACCAGTCGGGTGCCTACGCCGTGGCCGGTGTCGTGCCGCACCGGATGGGCAACGCTCACCCGAGCGTGTACCCG